>NZ_JAMYPB010000022.1:0-91029 GCF_040320135.1 Mesorhizobium sp. M0772
CGCGCCTGCCTCAACCCCCCCCGGCCACCCCCCCCCGCCCCCCCCCGCTGCGGGGGCGGGGCCCCCCCCCGCCCCGGGGGGGGGGGGCGCCCCCACCCCCCCCCCCCCGCCGCTGCGCGGCGACCTCCCCCATCTAGGGGGAGGTAAGAGGGCATAGCAACTCGGCTGACCGCTGTTTCCAGAAATTTTGACCGCCCCTGTCGGGCCGCAACCAGCCCGCCCGTCCTTGGATCAAAGATTTCCATGAACCAAACGCAGCGCTGAAGCGACCAACGCTCAGGCAGGGAACTTATTGGCTGAACGACCATGAAAACGGCATCGAGACTCCTCCAGATCATCGCGCTCAGCGCCTGTTTCGCCGCGCAAGTGCATGGCGCCTTCTCAATGCCGGGCGTACGGCAGGCTATGCGGACCATGGCGGGGTCGACTGGCCCGATGTTGGCCCCAATCAACATTTCCCTCGAAATGATGAAGTGAGCCTCAGGCGGCGAGCCCGCCGGCCTGGGTCTGCAAAAATGCCTCGCCGCAGGCTTTCGCCAGATTGCGCACCCGCAGGATGTAGCTCTGCCGCTCGGTCACCGAAATCACGCCGCGCGCATCGAGCAGGTTGAAGACGTGGCTGGCCTTGATGCACTGGTCATAGGCCGGGAAGACCATGCGGTGCATCGGCAGATTGTCGTTCAAGGCCGGGGCGCCGGCCGCGAGCAGCGCCTTGCATTCGGCTTCGGCGTCCTCGAAATGCCTGAGCAGCATGGCGGTGTTGGCATATTCGAAATTGTGCCTGGAATATTCCTGCTCGGCCTGCAGGAAGACCTCGCCATAGGTGACTTTTTCGGCGCCTTCTCGGCCATTGAAGTTGAGGTCGTAGACATTGTCGACGCCCTGCACATACATGGCCAGCCGCTCCAGGCCGTAGGTCAGTTCTCCCGCCACCGGCGCGCATTCGATGCCGCAGACCTGCTGGAAATAAGTGAACTGCGACACTTCCATGCCGTCGCACCAGCACTCCCAGCCGAGCCCCCAGGCGCCAAGCGTCGGGCTTGCCCAGTCGTCCTCGACGAAGCGAATGTCGTGCAGCAACGGATCGACGCCGATCGCCTTGAGCGAGCCGAGATAGAGTTCCTGCAGGTTCGGCGGGTTGGGCTTCAGGATCACCTGGTACTGGTAATAATGCTGCAGCCGGTTGGGGTTTTCGCCGTAGCGGCCGTCCTTGGGCCGGCGCGAGGGCTGGACGTAGGCGGCGTTCCAGCCCTTGGGCCCGAGCGCGCGCAGCGTGGTGGCCGGATGGAAGGTGCCGGCGCCGACTTCCATGTCGTAAGGCTGCAGGATGACGCAGCCATAGGCGGCCCAGTAATTGTGCAGGGTCAGGATCAGCCCCTGGAACGAGCGGCTGGGATGCATATGGGCTGGACTGTCTGACGTCACGGCGGCCTCGGAAAGCGCTGAAATGATGCCATTCCCTAGTTGCCGGGCCGGTAGGCGTCAAGGCAGCGCCTATCGCCGCCTTGATGAGAGGTTGAACGCTTTGCTTCGGACTGGCCCATTGCCGGACGGTGCCGGTGGCCGTTTGCTCGCCCAGCTTCAACGACAAAGGTTCAGCCATGCAAGGCCAGTTCACCGTACGCCCCGTCACCCGAGAGGATTACGAGCAATGGCTGCCGCTGTGGGACGGCTACAATGCGTTTTACGGCCGCTCGGGCGAGACCGCCTTGCCCGGTGACATCACTGCAATGACATGGTCGCGCTTCTTCGATGCCTATGAGCCGATGCATGCGCTGGTCGCCGAGAGCGAAGGCAAGCTTCTCGGCCTTGTCCACTATCTCTACCACCGCACCACGACGGCGATTTCGCCGAACTGCTATCTGCAGGATCTCTTCACCAATGAGGCGTCGCGCGGCAAGGGCGTCGGCCGGGCACTGATCGAAGACGTCTATACCAGGGCGCAAACCGCAGGCTCCAGCCGCGTCTACTGGCTGACACACGAAACCAACCACACGGCGATGAAGCTCTACGACAAGATCGGCGATCTCTCGGGGTTCGTCGTCTACCGAAAGCTGTTCTAGAATGAGCGCCAACGCTGGGTCTGGGTCGCGTCGCTTCGCTCCTTGCTCCGCCATAGAATGACGATCGCGATAGGGCGTCTCTATCTCTTTGTTTCTGTCGCAATTCCGAACGGAAAACCGCGCACACTTTCCTGGAATTGCTCTAAGACGCCAAGCCGAAAAAACGGGGCTCAGCGAGCCCCGTTTCATCAGAAGTATGGCCCGATCACCCCTTCGGCGCTGGCGGGGTGGCCGGCTTGACCTTCGGGGTTTCCTGCGCCGTGTTGGATTCGATCGGCGGCAGGCCCTTCATCAGCTTCTGCTGCAAAATGGCAAGCACATCGGGATCCGGCTTCAGGTCCCGCGCCTGATTCCACTGGAAAGTGGCTTCGAGCTTGCGGCCGACGCGCCAATAGGCATCGCCGAGATGGTCGTTGAGCACCGGATCTTCCGGCTTGAGCGACACGGCGCGCTCCATTTCGCGCACGGCGTCGTCGAACCGGCCCATGCGGAAATAGGCCCAGCCCAGCGAATCGACGATGTAGCCGTCGCTCGGCCTGAGGTCGACGGCCTTTTGGATCATCGCCAGGCCTTCCTTGAGGTTCATGTTCATGTCGACCCAGGAATAGCCGAGATAGTTCAGCACCTGCGGCTGGTCGGGGAACAGTTCCAGCGCCTTGAGGAAGTTCGGTTCGGCCTTGGGCCATTCCTTCAGCCGCTCATAGGCGATGCCGCGCTGATAGTAGATGTTCCAGTTGGCATTGGTCGGCGTCTTCAGCACCGCGACCGCCTTGTCATAGAGAGTGGCGGCGGAGCGGAAATCCTCCTTCGAGGCATAGACCCCGCCGAGCGCCAGATAGGCGCGCATGTCATCGGGGTGAGCTTCGACGAATGCCTTCAGATGGGCGATCGCCTCGTCGTGACGGTTGAGATCGGCAAGGTTGAGGCCGAGCTGCAGGTCGGAAAGCTCTTTCAGAGGCGAAGAGGCTGGAATGCGGCTATAGAGGGCAATGGCGCCTTCGCCGTCCTTCAACTGCTCCGCAACGGCGGCAAGCTGCACCAAAGCGGCGTCGCTGTCGGGCTTGAGCGCGAGCGCATATTGCAGATAGAGGCGCACGAACGGCTCGCCGCCGCCGCGATTGAGCGCGATGGCGAGGTCGAGCAGGATTTCAGCGGCGCCTTCGGAGGGACTGGCGACGAAGGGCTCGATCTTGTCGCCCTTGCTGATCCTGTCGCGAAGCGCCTGGATGTCGAGCTTGCCGGGCGCGAACGCCTCGGCCTTGTCGAGCACGTAGAGCGCCTTGTTCTTGTTGCCCTTGCGCGCCAGGAAAGACGCGTAGGCCTGGGCGTTGCGCATCCATGTCTCGGGCGCGGCACCGCCGGCCGTGACGTCGGTCAGGGTCGCGTCATAAAGCGCGTCGGCCTTGTCCGACAGGCCTGCGGCATCGGCGATCAGCGCGCGGTGGAAGGACTTGAACAGGCCGAACCAGTCAGGCCCCTGCAGTTTGTCGATCGAGGCCATCGCCCCGGTGGGGTCGCCGGCGCCCTCTTGTGCCCAGCCGGACATGACGCCGGAAATCAGCCGGTCGAGATCGGATTCGAGCGACAGCTTGAGCCAGTACTGCGCCTTGGTGAAATCCTTCTTGTGGAAGGAATCGACCGCCAGAGCCAGACGCGAGAAGCGCTCGACGTCGGGAACTGCCTTGAGCTTGTCGGCATAGACCAGCGATTCCTCGAAGCGGCCTTGCGCGATCAGCGACAGCATCAGGCTTTGCTGCAGCGAGGTGTCGCCGGGATTGAAGGCGAGCGCCTGCTTGTAATAAGCGATGGCATTGTCGAGGTCGTTGTCGCCTTCGGCGATGCGGGCGGCGAGATAGGCGCCCGAGAAGGAGGTGATCTTGACCGGGTCGGTCGATTCCTTGGCGTAGGCAGGCAGCGGAGAAATCGCCATCCCTGCCACAATTGCCAGCCCCGCGAGCCAGCGCGCACGTCCTTGCCGCATCGTATCCCTTTCAGCCAAGCGCCATCCCGCGTCGGCGCGGAGAAGCCATAGACTCGATGTTTCCTGACAAAGCATGGCCTTTTTGGGGTCAGGCTGCAATCCGGGCCGAATTCACAATCGGGTCACCCGATTAACAAACCATGGCGACGCAGACACTGTCGGTTCCGACAATAGCAGATCGGGGTTGGGAGCTACAGCCTGACATCGCGATATCCGCCTGCCGCGACGGTGCTGCACAGGCTGGCCCACTCGCAACCCTGGCAGGCCTCACGCGTCACGCCGGCTGAAAAGGCCGCGCGCAAGGCGGCAAGCGTTGCCGCGTCGAGGCTGAAGCGGACGCCGGCCCGGATCGGCCGGGCCAGCAGCTTGCCGACATCGCGTGCTGCCAGCTCGTCGCGGCCTGCGGCGCTTTCGCGCAAGCAGTGGGGCTCGGCCTCGCCGAGCAGCGGCCGACAGATGTCGTCGGGGCCGGAGACGATCAGAATATCCTCGCCCCGGCCCAGACGTTTCGCGATCACGTCATAATTGGCGATGAAGGCTGCGCTGTACCCTTCGCCGATATAGGTCAGCAGGCAAAGCAGATGGTGGGAGCGCAGCCGGACGGTCATCGGTCAGGACGCGCCAGCGGAGCCTGTTCCATCCCGATGGTATCGGGATGGGGCTCCATCTTTTTGTTTGAGCATGATCTCTTCCGAAAACCGGACTCATTTTTCGGGATCATGCTCCTGCCGGGTCCGCCTTACCGGAAAACAGCTTGAGCGTCGCGGCGCCGAGCGCCGATTTCAGCAGGCCGCCGACGAGGAACGGCAGGAAACCGAAGGCGATGGCCTGTTCGAGGCCGATCATGACGGCGAGCCAGGCCGTTCCGAGAACCAGGCAGGCGAGGTTGCCGAGGACCATGCCGGCGAAGGCGAGCAGCACGCGGTTGCCGTTCCAGCCGCGCTCGGCCAGCCAGCCGACAAGCGCGCCGACGAGCGGGAAGGCGAAGAGATAACCGGCGGTCGGCCCGGCAAAATGCTGGATGCCGGCAGCTCCGCCCGACAGCACCGGCAAACCCACAGCGCCCTCGACGAGCCATGCGGCGATGGTGATCGCGCCGAGCCGCCAGCCGTAGAGCGCGCCCACCAGCGTCACCGCAAAGGTCTGCATGTTCATTGGAACCGGCAGCATCGGCACTTCCATGTAGGAGGCGAGCGCAATGGACAGCGTGCCGATGACGATGGCCGCGGCTTGCCAGGCATACGAGCGGGTTTGCAGGCGCAACGGGCTGAAGGAGGGCTTGGAGGGCGAAAAGGCGATGTCGGTCATGGCGGCTTCCCTGGCTGGTTTGAATTATAGATAATTTTGTTGTTCGATCTATTATCGAATCCATATTTGCGCGGGAATGGCAACCCTCGCCCCTAAAAAGGCTTGGGCTTGCGTGTCGAATAAAGGACATTTGGAAAGGCTGGCGGGACAGCACCCCCCTCTGGCCTGCCGGCCATCTCCCCCGCAAGTGGGGAGATCGGATGTCGCCTTTGCTTTCGCCAATGGCCGACGTTGCAGGACTAACGCAACGGCAAAGCTGTTGATCTCCCCCCTTGCGGGGGAGATGTCCGGCAGGACAGAGGGGGGTGTGAAGGATCGCTACGCGCGGAATCCGACGACTTGTCCCTTCGTCCCTACCCGACGATGGCAAACGCTTCGCGCATCTTGCCCGACGCGGTCTTGACCGGTTTCTGGCCGATCCACTGAACGTGCCGGCCAAGCGTGGCCGCGGCCGATTCGGTGTTGCCTTGCCGCAGCGCGCTCAGGATCGCGCGATGATCCTGGTCGGTGCGGATTTCCCATTCCGAGCGCCAGGCGGCGAACAGGAAGCGGGCGCTTGCGGCGTGCAAATCGTCGATGGTGGCGATGAGCCGCGGCATGCCGCAGGGCGCCAGGATCAGCCGGTGGAAGGTGCGGTTGGCCTCCTCCCAAGAGCGGACATCGCGGGATTTGTCGCCGGCCTTTGTGGCTTCTTCGGCAAGGTTGAGAATGGAAGCCGTCAGATGCGGCGCGGCATGGCGCAGCGCCAGCACTTCGAGGGCTGCCCGCATTTCGGCGACTTCCCTTACCTCGCCGAGATCGAAAGCGGCGACGCGCACGCCCCGCCTGGGCTCACTGACCGCCAGCCCTTGCGCCTCCAGGCGCCGGAAGGCTTCGCGCACCGGGACATGGCTGGTCTGGAATTCCTCGGCGATGTGATCCTGCCGCAGCCGGGCGCCGGGTTCGATCGCGCCCGATATGATGCGATCCGCCAGCACCTTGCTGATGCGCACGGCGATGGTGTCGTCTGCGGTCTTTGCCATCTTTTATAGATAATTTGCACTGCTGCCGATTGTCGAGCGGTGATTGCCCGATTTTGCGTGCAAACTTCCTTTGGCGCCAGGCGCGGGTCAGTTCACCCGGCTGATGCAGAAGTCGATGACGTCGATGAGCGCCGATTTCTGCGGCGTCGCCTCCAGCGGTGCCAGCGCATCGCGGGCGATCTCGCCGAAATGGCGGGCCCGTCCGATGGTGTCGGCAATGGCGCCATGGCGGGTCATCAGGCCGATCGCCTTTTCCAGGCCGGCATCGTCGGTGACATTGTCCTCGATGGCGCGCTTCCAGAAGGTGCGCTCGGCCTTGGTGCCGCGCCGGTAGGCGAGGATGACCGGCAGTGTAACCTTGCCTTCGCGGAAATCGTCGCCGACATTCTTGCCCAGCTCCTGGCTGGAGCCGCCATAATCCAGCGCATCGTCGATGAGCTGGAAGGCAAGGCCGAGATTCATGCCGTAGGAGCGCAAGGCGGCGCGATCGTTGCGCGTCGCCGATGCGATGACCGGGCCGACCTCGGCGGCAGCCGAGAACAGCGCCGCGGTCTTGGCCTTGATGACGGCGAAATGCTCGTCCTCGGTGGTATCCAGGTTCTTGGCTGCCGCCAGCTGCATCACCTCGCCCTCGGCGATGATCGAGGCGGCGCTGGACAGGATGTCGAGCGCTTCCAGCGAACCGACATCGACCATCATGCGAAAAGCCTGGCCGAGCAGGAAATCGCCGACCAGCACGCTCGCCTGGTTGCCCCAGATCATGCGGGCAGTCTTTTTGCCGCGCCGCATGCCGCTCTCGTCGACGACGTCGTCATGGAGCAGCGTGGCGGTGTGCATGAACTCGACCGCGGTGGCGAGCTTGACGTGGCCCTCGCCAGAATAGCCGAACATCTGGGCCGCCGCGAGCGTCAGCATGGGACGCAGCCTTTTGCCGCCCGACGAGATCAGATGATTGGCGACCTCCGGGATCATCTCGACGTCGGAGCCGGCCTTGGACAGGATCAGTTTGTTGACGCGCCCCATATCGGCTGCTGTCAGGTCGATGAGATCCTTGATGGACGCGGGTTCCCGCTTCCCGTTTTCGATGTTGAGAACGACACCCACCAACAAACACTCCCGTCTTTGATCACGCGTGCGACGGCACCCTGGTCCCACCTGGGACTCTAAGGCGGCACATACGGGCACGGCAAGAGGCGAATTGGCGCGGCTGCGGTGACGGCGTGTCAACCTTAGCGACCGCATGCCGTTGCCCGGAAACCGCTCCACACTTTTCGGCGCCATGCTCCGGCGTTTACATCAACGCTGCAACCTGCGAACTTCGTCCGATGATAGAACTCGTGCGCACCAACGATGCCGTGATCATCTCCTTCGTCGAATCGCTGATGCGCGATGCCGGGATCGCCTGCTTCGTCGCCGACCAGAACATGAGCATTCTCGAAGGGTCGATCGGTCTTTTGCAGAAGCGCGTGATGGTCGATGCCGTCCAGGCCGATCAGGCGCGGCGCATCTTGAAAGACGCCGGCATCGAGAACGAAATCCGCCAGACATAATGGCTGAAGCGAGCGCGCTTACCAGCGATACGCCGGCCCATACGGTCGATGCCTTCCATCGCGGCCGCTTCTGGCTGGTCCAGCCCAGGACAGGGCATCGCGCCGGGATGGATGCCATGATGCTGGCGGCAGCAGTTCCATCCGGCTTTGCTGGACGCCTCGCCGATTTCGGCGCCGGCGCCGGTGCGGCGGGTCTTGCCGTGCTGTCGCGCTGCCCAGAGGCGCAGGTCGTGCTCGTCGAACGGTCGACCGAGATGGCAGGCTTCGCCACAACCACGCTCGCCCATCCCGGCAATGCGCATCTCGGCAATCGCGCCTCGGTGCTGACCGCCGACGTCACGCTGTCGGGCCGGGCGCGGACGCAAGCCGGCCTTGCCGACAATTCCTTCGATTTCGTCATCATGAACCCGCCCTTCAACGCGGCGCAAGACCGCGCCACGCCCGATCCGCTGCGGCGGCAGGCGCATGTCATGGACGACGGGCTGTTCGAAAGCTGGTTCCGGAGTGCGGCTGCCGTCGCCAAGCCGCGCGGGGGCCTGGCCGTCATTGCGCGGCCGGAACAGCTTGGCGACCTCCTCCATGCGCTGTCGGGCCGCTTCGGCGACGCCGAGATGCTGGCCGTGCATCCGCGCCCGGAAGCAGCCGCAATCCGCATTGTCGTCAGGGCAGCGCTCGGCGCGCGCGGCAAGCTGTCGATCCGCCCGCCTTTGATGCTGCATGGGCAAACGGGCGACGGCCCGTCGGAACGAACCGAGATGATCAACAACGGACTGGCGTCGCTGTTTGGCGATTGATTTGGGCCCGTCAGTGTCGTTGCCGCAAAACCGGCACACAGTTGGCTGAGATGGATTGCAGCATTGCCGTTGACCGGCAAATCCCTACATGCGTTGAAGCCATTTGGAGACAGCCACCTCGTGAACCGCCTTTTCAACCGCCTGCTGCCGAAATCCTGGCGATCCAGCGTCGTCACCATTCCCGTCATCAGGCTGCATGGCACCATCATGGCCGGCGGCGGCCCGTTCCGGCCGAGCCTCTCCTTGGCGTCCACCGCCGCCCTCATCGAAAAGGCGTTCCTGTTCGATGCGCCCGCCGTCGCCATTTCGATCAATTCGCCTGGCGGCTCGCCGGTGCAGTCGCGGCTGATCTTCAAGCGCATCCGCGACCTCGCGGTCGAGAAGAACAAGAAGGTGCTGGTCTTCGTCGAGGATGTGGCGGCCTCGGGCGGCTACATGATCGCGGTCGCCGGCGACGAGATCTTTGCCGATCCGTCCTCCATCGTCGGTTCGATTGGTGTCGTCTCGGCCTCGTTCGGCTTTCCCGAGTTGATGAAGAAGATCGGTGTCGAGCGCCGTGTCCACACCGCCGGCCAGAACAAGGCGGTGCTCGACCCGTTCAAGCCGGAGAAGAGGGAAGACGTCGAGCGCCTGAAGGCGCTGCAGCTGGAAGTGCACGAGACCTTCATCGACCTGGTCAGGGAACGCCGTGGCACCAAGCTGAAGGACGATCCGGACCTGTTCACCGGCCTGTTCTGGACCGGCAAGAAAGGGCTGGAGCTTGGCCTCGTCGATGCGTTGAGCGACATGCGCACGGTACTGAAAACCCGCTTCGGCGCGAAAACCCAGCTCAGGCTGGTCACCGCGCCGCGTGGCCTGTTTGGCCGCATCGGCCTGTTCGGCTCGAACTTTTCAGCGCCCGATATTGCCGCCGCCGCCGCAAGCGGCGTGATCGATGCGGCGGAAGAGCGCGCATTGTGGGCTCGCTTCGGGCTTTGAAAAAGCAGGGAAAGAGTCTAGCATGAGGGCTTGACAGTCTGCCTTGCCGCCTTGCGAGGGAGGAGCTTTGAAATGCCACAGATCATTTTCTTCGCAGTTGTCGGCGCAGCCGCTTATTTCGGCTACCGCACCTTCGTCCGCGAGGCCGAACGTGTGACCGCCAAGGTGCGGCGCACCGAAAAGCAGGCAGCCAACGGCACCAACGGCACGCTGGTCCAGGATCCCAAGACCGGCGAATACCGCCTGGCCAAGGACTGAGCATCATCCCGTCAGCAGCCGACAGTTTGGATGCCGCAGCCCGGACGTGGCTTGCGCCCGCCAAGATAAATCTGGCCCTGCACGTCACCGGCAGGCGCGCCGACGGTTATCATCTGCTTGAGAGCCTGGTCGTTTTCACCCGCTTCGGCGACAGGGTCGAGATCGAGCCTGCCGACGCCGACCGGTTCTCCGTATCGGGCCGTTACGCGACCTCCGTACCGATCGACGACAGCAATCTGGTGGTGAAGGCGCGCGAGGCGCTGCGCAGGCAGGCCGGCCAGCAGCGCACGCCGCCGGTTGCGATCCGACTTGAGAAGAACCTGCCGGTCGCCTCCGGCGTCGGCGGCGGCTCAAGCGACGCGGCCGCCGTTCTGCACGGTCTTATCAGGACATGGGGTCTCGACATCGGTGAGGCCGAACTGAGCCGGATCGGTCTCACGCTCGGCGCCGACGTGCCGATGTGTCTTGCGGCAAAACCGCTGGTTGCGCGTGGCGTCGGCGACGAGCTGTCGCTGGTGCCGGATTTTCCGGCGCTCGCTTTGGTGCTGGTCAATCCCGGCGTCGCCGTCTCGACGCCTGATGTGTTCAACGCACTTGAGAAACGCGACAATGAGGGATTGCCGCCGCTGCCGCGTGCATTTGACTTCCACAGTGTCCGCAACTGGCTGGAGATCACCCGCAACGATCTCGAACCGGCGGCGCAGGCGATCCAGCCGCCCATCGGCCGAGCGCTTTCCCTGCTGAACAGGGCCGGATCTGGATTCTCGCGCATGTCGGGATCCGGCGCGACATGCTTCGGGCTGTTCGAGACCGGCAATGTCGCCAAGCGCGCCGCCGCCGAGATCCGCAGCCGCGAACCGGAGTGGTTTGTCGCCGCGACACGAAGCATCGCTTCGGAGGGGGCCGATGGCCAAAATTGACGAGAGCCGGCCGTTCATTCCGGTGCGCATCGCGGTGCTGACGGTGTCCGATACGCGCAGCCTTGCCGACGACAAATCCGGCCAGACGCTGGCTGATCGCATCGCCGAGGCCGGCCATGTCCTGGCCGCGCGCGACATCGTCACCGACGACCGGGAGAAAATCCGCGACAAGGTGCTGGGCTGGTCGCGCGACGAAGACATCGATGTCGTCATCACCACCGGCGGCACCGGTTTTACCGGCCGCGACGTGACGCCGGAGGCGCTGGAGCCGATCTTCGAGAAGCGCATGGATGGCTTTTCCGAAGTGTTCCACCGCATTTCCTACGACAAGATCGGCACCTCGACAGTGCAGAGTCGGGCGACGGGCGGCGTCGTCAACGCCACCTTCGTCTTCGTGCTGCCGGGCTCGCCCGGCGCCTGCAGGGACGCCTGGGACGGCATCCTGAAACCGCAGCTCGACTACCGCCACATGCCCTGCAACTTCGTCGAGATCATGCCGCGCCTGGACGAGCATTTGGGGCGCGGCAAGGCCGCCTCGTAAACCAAGGCAAAGTGCCGGCCAAGTGCTGCCTTTGTCAGGCAGAATGGCGGCTGCGCCTTCGAGAGGTCATTTCCTCCGGGTCGTCGGGCGGATAGTCTGTCGCCAAGTCAAGACGGAAGAGATCCAATGAGCGCGCACCGCGGCGGCTGCCATTGCGGCAACATCCACCTGACGTTCGAAACGGGAATGGAGCCGGCCGAGATGGAGATCCGCGCCTGCCAGTGCGCCTTCTGCGTCCGGCATGGCTCACGCGCCGCCGCCGATCCGCAGGGCCGATTGATCGTCTCGGTCGAGGACGAGGCGCGGCTGCACCGATACCGGTTCGGATTGCGCACCGCCGATTATCTCATCTGCCGGGACTGCGGCGTCTATGTCGCTGCTGTGACCACCGACGGCGAACCGAGAGCGATCGTCATCGTCAATGCGCTGGATGACCGGCCGCGGTTCAACCGCGAGCCGGTCCCAATGGAGTATGATGCCGAGAACAAAGAGGGTCGCATTGCCCGGCGGCAAGCGCGCTGGATGCCGGTCGAGATCCGCTCCGGCGTCAGCGGATGACCGGCTCGCCGTGGAAGCGGCGGCGCGAGGGCGGCGAGACGCCGAAGCCGACCTCCATCATCAGCCGTGGCGTGGTGGACGGCACGGTGCCCATGTGGAAGCCGAACGGGTCCTCGACGAAGCCGAGGCCGGCCTCGCCGGTCAGCGTGACCGGGCTGTCGTCGCCATAGACCTTGAGCACGTCTTGCGCCGGATGGCCGACCAGCAGCGTCAACTGGTGCTTGAGGCTGCGCCTGTTGTGGCTGCCTTTGACATAGACGTGCGGGCCGGTGCCGGCATCGCAGGGCTTGAGATAGAAGAAGAATTTCAGCATCCGCCAGTCGTCGAGATCGAAATGATATTTGCCTAGCGAGGCAAGGTTCTTGTCGGCGTCGGAAGCCTCGCCTGTCGGAAAGCTCCACCAGACACGCGTGGTGATCAGCTTCGCCTGTCCGCCCAGATAGTGCTCGGCGATGTCGAGCAGCAGCGGGTCGTTCTGGATGGCGAGTGCCGCCTTGCAGCCGAGGATGCGCTCGAAATAGTGTCCGCTGAGCAAAGAGCGGCCGAACCGCTTCTCGGCTTCTGCGTGTTCTCCGGGCATGAATTCGAGCCGGCGGTCGAAATTGCCGAAGCACGGCGTGCTCTGAGCGAAGCTGGCGATCTCTTGGTGGATTGCCTGCGGCAGGACCAGTCCGGAGAACAGGCCATCGGTGCGCAGCGCCGCGAGGATCGACTTGAGGTCGACGCCCCTGAACATCGTAGCTTCGGCACTCTGCGCGGGGCGCGCGGCTTTGGCGCCAAGCCAGTGCAGCTTGCGCGCCGGCATGGTGCGGGCAAGCACGAACATCGGCAGCCATGCGGGATTTTCGCGCAGGTCGGAGAGATAGGTCGGAATACGCACCGCAATGCGGCGGAGCAGGCTGCCGTTGCGGGCAATGGCTTCCAGGCTGGGGGCGCCGGATTTGTCAGGGGACGAAAGGTTCATCGGGGTCCTCAGATATGAACGGCAGCAACGACGACGCGGCGCTTGCTTACCGCTCCGGCACTACCCAAACCCCGATATCCCGCATCAACGGAATGCTAATCCCGCGTCAGCTTTTGTGCAATGCACAATAGCTTTTTGCGGCGAAAAAGAGGGATGGTGCTGCGACCGTGCCAATGCGGATGAGACGCCGACGCTGCCCCTCATCCGCCCTTCGGGCACCCTTCTCCCTGGGAACGGGAAAAGGGAGAAACATCACTTCTTCGGCGCCAGCCAGATTTCGGCGTCGAGCCGCCTGGTGGCGAGACCGCGCGCAAGGGCTTCGGCGCTGTGCGCGTTCTTCGACAGGGCAGCGGCCTGGCGCTTGCTGATGACCAGCCCTTCGGCCAGCGCCCGGTTGCCCGAAAACACCCGTGACAGGAACGGCGTGCGGCTGCCGCGCGCACGGCAAAAGCGCGCCGGCATGGTTTGCCGCGCCGTGTGAGCGACAACGTCGTCGATCCAGCCCTCCGCCAGCCTTGCGCCGGGTTCCAGAAACAGCAGCCAGTCACCCTTCGCCTGCCTGATTCCCGCGGCAATGCCGCCGGCGACGAAGTGGCAGCCGGCATGATCTGCAACCCGATGCGTCTGGTCGGTCGAGCCGGTGTCGCAGACGATGACATCGCGCACCACGCCCTCGACCGCGCCGCCGATCAACGAGGCGAGCGTGCGGGCAAGGCCTTCTTCGTCATCCCGGGTTTCGATGAGAACGCTGAGCATTTTAGCCGAATAGCGGAAAGCCCGGCGCAGCGCCAGTTTTGCATGGCCCAACGAAAAAGTTCTTGCTTTGTTCTCATCAGCGAAATAGGATTATTTTCATGAACAGAGCGATTCGACAGCCAGCCGACAGTCCTTGGGAAAGGGCCAAAATGGAACATATCGTGCGTGCGGACATTGCTGCTTTCGGAGCAGGGCGAGCCGAGATGGCCAATGCGATGATCGAACAGAGCGGCGTGCGCGTCCGTCCGGATCGCAACCGCGGCCGTTCCGCGGGCATCAACCCGTCCGGCCGGTTCGAGCCGGTCAGCCGGCATGTGTTCGACGACGGCTGGAATTCGCTGGAGGAATTGCCGCCGTTCAAGACCGAAGTGCAGGTCGAGAAGCCGCGCACCATCATCACCCGCAACGAATCGCCCGACATTTCCTTCGACCGCTCGATCAACCCCTATCGCGGCTGCGAGCATGGCTGCGTCTATTGTTTCGCCCGGCCGACGCATTCCTTCATGGGCCTGTCGCCGGGGCTGGATTTCGAAGCGAGGCTGTTTGCCAAGCCGGATGCGGCGCGGCTGCTCGACAAGGAACTGTCGAAGGATGGCTATCAGCCGCGCACCATCGCGATCGGCACCAACACCGATCCCTACCAGCCGATCGAGAAACAATACCGGATCATGCGCGAGATCCTCGAAGTGCTGGAGGCGCGCGGCCATCCGGTCGGCATCGTCACCAAATCCCATCTGGTGACGCGCGACATCGACATTTTGTCGCGCATGGCCGAACGGGGCTTGGCCAAGGTGGCCCTGTCGGTGACAACGATGGACCGCATGCTGGCGCGCACCATGGAGCCACGCGCGTCGACGCCGACCAAGCGGCTCGAGGCGATCCGGCAGCTTTCCGATGCCGGCATCCCGGCCTCTGTCATGGTGGCGCCGATCATTCCCGGCCTGACCGACCAGGAGATGGAGCGCATCCTCGATTCGGCACGCGCCGCAGGCGCCCGCGAGGCCGGCTATGTGATCCTGCGCCTGCCGCTCGAGGTGGCGCCGATCTTCAAGGACTGGCTGCTGCGCCACTATCCCGACCGCTACCGGCACGTGATGTCGCTGATCCGTTCGATGCGCGACGGCAAGGACTATGATTCGGAATGGGGCAAGCGGATGAAAGGCACCGGCCCCTATGCCTGGCAGATCGGCCGGCGCTTCGAGATCACGGCCAAGCGGCTCGGCCTCAACGCCGAGCGGCGCACGCTCCGAACCGACCAGTTTGTCGCCGCCGCCAAGGCGACCGAGCAGCTGATGCTGCTCTGAGAGTAGCGCCTGCCCTGCCCTCGTGGCTGTCAGGCGACCCAAGAATCCCGTCCGGCCTGTCCCCCGGCCTGCAGACGGTGCCCTCCCGGTCTTGCCCCACTCGACCCTGGAGGGACTTGCGGAGAATCGGAGCCGATGCGAACCTCGCCGCAACATGGCTCGCGCACGTTCCGATTCTCCGCTTCTTTTCGAAATCGTCGAAAAGCCCGACTTCTCCTTCGAGACGAAGGCGATGGCCGAAGGCCTGTGGCCGGTGGCAGGCATGGACGAGGCCGGCCGCGGTCCGCTGGCGGGGCCGGTGGTGGCGGCGGCGGTGATCCTCGATCCCGCCAACATTCCCGACGGGCTAGACGATTCCAAACGGCTCAACCATTTGCAACGCGAGGCGCTGTTCCTGAAAATCCTGGGGTCAGCGCTCGGCGTGTCGATCGCCTCGGTCAGCGCCGAAGGCATTGACGGCAGCAACATCCTCAAGGCCAGCCTGGAAGCCATGCGCCGCGCCCTTGCCGGCCTGCCGATCCAGGCGAAGCTGGCGCTGGCCGATGGCCGCGATGTACCGCCGGGCCTCCTCTGCGAAGGCCGCGCGCTGATCAAGGGCGACCAGCGCTCGCAATCGATCGCCGCCGCCTCGATCGTCGCCAAGGTGATGCGCGACCGCATGATGTGCGGCTGCGGCAGCCATCACGAGCGCTACGGGTTCGAGGTCCATATGGGCTACGCCACCGTGCGGCACCGCACCGCGATCGAAGCGCATGGGCTGGTGGCAAGGCTGCACCGGGCATCATTCGCGCCGTTCAGGCTGGGTGGGGTTGAGGTGGTGGAAGAAGAAGGATTTGTCGGGTTGGACAGCTAATCTCCCCCCTTGAGGGGGAGATGGCCGGCAGGCCAGAGGGGGTCGCGCGCGTGAAGTGCTAGCCCTTCTTGGTCGCAGAAAGAGCGTCGCGCCTGGTCGAACGGACCCCCTCTGTCGCCTTTGGCGACATCTCCCCTCGAGGGGGGAGATCAGGCGCACCACCGCCTTCGCCAATCTCCGTCGCCGCTCAACAAAAAAGCCGCCAGGTTGCCCGGGCGGCTTGATGTCAGCGAGTTATCCCCGCTCAGTTCAGCCTGGCCTTCACGTCCTGCAGCGCGGACTTGAAAAGATCCGCGCCGGCCTTGGCGTCGATCTTGCCGGCGAGCAGCGTGCGGGCCGCCTCGACGGCGATGTCGACGGCGCTGGCGCGCACTTCGGCGACGGCTTCGCGCTCTGCCTGGCCGATCTTCTGCTCGGCAAGCGCAGTGCGACGGGTGACATAGTCTTCGGTCTTCTTGTGCGCCTCGGCGGCAAGCATGTCGGCCTCGCGCTTGGCGGCAGCGACGATGGCTGCGGCCTCCTGCTCGGCTTCCTTGCGCTTCTTCTGGTATTGGCCGAGCAGTTGCTGGGCCTCTTCGCGCAGCCGGCGGGCTTCCGCAAGCTCGTCGCTGATCTTGGTCGCACGGGCGTCGAGCGACTTGGCGATCAGGCCTGGCACCTTGATGTAAACGGCAACGCCGAGGAAAATGACGAGGGCAACCGTTGCCCAAAGCGTTGCGAGAGATGTGGCGTCCATGATGTGCTCCTCACCGGGCCACGGATTTGACCGCAGCCGAGATCTCGGCCTTGCTCGTCTTGCCGCCGACAAGCGCATCGACGATGGCTGAAGCGGTGTCCTCGGCAATCGTGCCGACTTCCTTCATGGCGTTGGCCTTGATGGAAGCAATGCTGGCCTCGGCCTCGCCGAGCTTCTTGTCGAGGGCGGCCTCGACCTTCTTGCGGGCAGCCTCGGCTTCAGCCTTGGCAGCGTCGTTGGCCTGCTGGCCGATCGCGTTGGCCTTGGCCTTGGCTTCCGCCAGTTCCTGCTCGTAAGCGGCAACGGCGGCGTCGGCCTCGCCCTTCAGCTTGGCGGCCTGGTCGAGGTCCTGCGTGATGCGATCGCTGCGGACGTCGATGATGCCGCCAAGGCGCGGCATCACCACCTTCTTCAGGAACAAATAGAACAGCCCGAACGTGATCGCCAGCCACAGAAGCTGGGACGGAAACGTCGCCGGATCGAATGGCGGGAACGTGCCGTGCGCCTCGGCAGGCACGCCGGTGCCGGAATGCGTGTCGCCTTCCGTACCGGTGTGGGCGCCTTCAGCGGCGGGTGCGGACTCTTGCGCAAACGCAGATGTCACGAACATGGACTATCCCCTCACATCAGGCATGGCCGCAGGAATGCGGCCAGCCAATTCTTCCCAATGCTCGTCCGACCGATAATTGGCCGAACAGGGGCTCAGCCGAACAGGGCGAGAAGCGCGATGAGAAGCGAGAAAATGCCCAGAGCTTCGGTCACGGCGAAGCCGAAAATCAGGCGGCCGAACTGGCCATCGGCGGCCGACGGATTGCGCAGGGCGCCCGCCAGGTAGCTGCCGAAGATGTTGCCGAGGCCAATGCCCGCGCCGCCCATGCCCAGGCAAGCGATACCGGCGCCGATGTACTTTGCTGCTTCTGCGTCCATTTTAAACTCCTTTGGATCTGTAATTCCGTTGCAATTCCATCCGGCGAAAGATGCCGGAAATTCTATCTAGTGCGAAGGATGCAGCGCATCATTCAGGTACATGCAGGTGAGCACGGCGAACACATATGCCTGCAAGAGCGCCACGAGCAACTCCAGCGCGGTCAGCGCCACAGCCATCGCCAGCGGAAGGATCGATCCCGCAACGCCGAGCGCGCCGAGCGCACTCAGGCTGACCACAAACCCGGAAAACACCTTCAGGGTAATGTGGCCGGCGAGCATATTGGCGAACAGACGAACCGATAGGCTGACCGGACGCGAGACAAAGGAAATCACCTCGATCGGAACGACAAGCACCATCATCAGGATGGGCACGCCCTTCGGCACGAAAAGCTTGAGGAAGCCCAGACCGTGCTTCATGAAGCCATAGACGATGACGGTTCCGATCACCAGCGCGGCCAGGCCGAAGGTGACGATGATGTGGCTGGTGATGGTGAAGAAATAAGGAAAAAGGCCAAGCAGATTGGCAACAAGCACGAACATGAACAGCGAGAACACCAAGGGAAAGAACTTCATACCTTGGGTTCCGGCTGCATCGCGCAACATGTTCGCGACGAACTCGTAGGCCATTTCCGAAACCGACTGCAGGCGGCCGGGAACAAGGCTGCGGCTTGCGGTCGAGAGGTAAAGAAACGCCGATGCAATGGCCACGGTCGCGACCATGAACAGAGCCGAATTGGTGAAGGACAGGTCATAGCCGCCGATATTGATCGGAATCAGCTTGACGATATGGAACTGGTGGATCGGATCGACCTTGTCAGCAGCCATTTACATCCCCGTCAAAACCGCGAGCGGCCTTAAGTGTCCTTGTGCGCCATTGGCGGCGCGCCATTTCATTCTTTCGGATCGTGCGACTTCTCGCTTTTTCCGAATTCCGCCACAACACCTGACGAACGCAGGACATTGAGCACGCCGGCGCCAAAGCCCAGCAACAAGCCGACGACCAGACCCCATGGCGAGGTTCCCGCCACGCGATCCAGAAACCAGCCAAGGCCCACACCCACCACTATCCCGGCGATGAACTCGCTGGACAGCTTGAGCGCCTGGCCATATCCGGCCGTCGCCTTCGCGCCGTCATTCCCCTCGAGCTGATCCGGCCGTCTTGTCGCAAGCGATGCTCCAAGCTCACGCCGGCGGCGTTCGAGATCTTCGTCGCGGATGTCGGCCTCGTGCTTGCTGCCGCGGCCGGTTTCTCCGGTTCCGTCTGGCCCGTTCTTGTCGGCCATCGTAACCCCCCTGCCCGGTCAGACCGTCACCGTCCGTCCGCTTCTAAAGTCGCCGGCAACATAGTTAGAGGGTTTGCGCCCGTCAAGCCACCGGCGGGACTTCAAAGCCATGTATTTTTTCTATTGGAATCAGTCACTTGGCGAGGTGCGACATCGTGCCCGGCACTATGGGGTCGGCACATGCCCCGAATCCGTCCGGCGACCGCTGTCCGATTTCGGCTTCCGGGCCTTTTGCCGTCCGTTTGGGACGGGCAAGCCGAAGGGCTCAGCTCCAGCCGCCGCCATACGTGCGGTAGAAGATATGCAGGCCGATCTTGGTCATCTTCTGCATCGTGCGCGCCCAGCCCGGATGGACATAGTTGGCGTAGTAATGGGTCGATGAGCCGACTTCGGGAATGAAGATCTTGCCGGCGGTGACCGCCATCGCGACGTCCTGCGCGGTCTTGTAGTGGGCGGGGCTCTCGATGCGCTTCTTGCGGCCGTCGCAGGCGAAGGAGAACTGGCAGCGGTTCAGCCAGTTGTCGTTCTGGTAGACGACGCCGCAAATCGAGTTCGGATAGGCCGGATTGCGGACTCGGTTCAGAATGACCTGCGCGACGGCGGCCTGGCCGCGCACGGATTCGCCGCGCGCCTCGAAATAGATGCCGTTGGCAAGGCAGGCCTGCTCCTTCGTGGAGAAGACGCTGGCCGGCAGCGGGTTCTGGATCCACGAGTGGTCACCCTTGGCCATCGGCGGAATGAAGCGCCCGCTGCTCGGCTCCTCGTCCTGCAGCAGCGCCTCGAAGGGTGAGGCCTTGGCGTAATCGGGTTCGGCCTGGGCATAGGCGGTGGCCAGCACGTCCGGTCTGTCATTGTTGACCAACGCGGCAAGCATGGCCGGCACGCCGGGATCGGGCTTCTTGTCCACATTGGTATGGAAGGCCTGGGCGATCTGGATTTCCTTGCCCTTGATGCCGGGCTTGGCGAAGGCGAGCTTCAGGCCGCTGTCCATGCTCGGCCGCAGCAGCGAGGACGTGCGCTGAAAGATCGAGCCGGCATTGAAGTTCTTCGGCGGCGCCACCGGCGAGACCTGGATGATGCGGCCCTTCTTGTCGGCGCGCATGATGCGGTCCTCGTCGGGCGTGATGCCGGCGACATTGCCCTTGCCGCGAAACGAGACCTTGCCGACGCCGGGCAGGCGCACGCCCGAGCCCGAGAGCGAACCGGTGGTGACGGAATCGATGAAAGGCATTTCGGCGGCATGAACCGAGCCGGCGACGGAGCGCTCGACATAAGAGTTCCAGCGGGTGCCCGAAGCTTCGAGGCCGGAAATCAAGCTGCCCATGTCCTGGTAGGCGACGACGGTTGGAAAGCCGATCCAGATGCCGAGCCCGATGACCAATGGCGATACGAAGGAACGTTTTTTCTCACCGGCGGCGGCGGCCAGCCGCTTCAGGACACGTCGATGCACGGGGAACTCTCCAGAAACGCAACTGAGCCACTGGAGAGCCAAAGTGAAGCATTAACCTTGATGCAGGGTTAACGCGGTCGATCGTGTTGTTCCGAAGCGGCCCGAAATGGGACGCCGTTTGCCGGCCGGCAACCCGTCAGTTCGGCCGCAGGAAAATTGGCCATGCAATCATGGCGCAGAGCGCGCCCACCAGCCAGACGCCAGGCCACGACCAGACAAGCAGCAAAGCCGGAATGGCGGTCGGCACCACGAAGAAGGCGATGAAGACGAAGCTGTTGGCAAGACCGAGCGCGGTTCCGGCGCGGCTGGCACCGGCAAGCGTGGCGAGTTCGGTGTAGGCCACGCCATGCCAGGCGGAGACCGAAATGCCGGCGACGACCAGCAGCACGGCAATCGCCGGGATCAACGCGGCATGGGCGTCTGGCGTGGCTCCTGCCGCCAGGACCAGCAGGCCGACGGCCGCGAAGCCAAACGCGCTCGTCACGCTGCAGAGCCGCAGGAATGAGCGGCGGTTGCCGTTGCGGTCGGTGTAGCGGCCGCTCCAGACGCGCATCACCATCGCGCCGGTCTGCACTGCGGCAAGGCTGGCGCTGATCGTGAGCGTGGCCATGCCGGCGAAATCGTGCAGGAAGACGGAGGCGAAGGTGAGCACCGCCACTTGCGGAAAGCAGAGCAGGCCGATGGCGGTGGCGATGCGCCAGACCTCGACATTGCGCAGCGGCGCCGGACCGCCCGACTTTGCCATGGCCATGCTGCCGGCATTGTCCAGTTCCGGCGGCTGGTGCAGCCACCGCCAGGCAAACAGCGCAGAGACGGCGTTCATGGCGGCCAGCAGCCCGAAGACCGCCGCGAAACCATGCTCCGATGCCAGCGACGGCAGGACCAGCGCGCCGAGCCCGCCGCCGAGCGGCACCGCGGTCTGCCTGATGCTCATGGCAAAGCCACGTTCGCCTTCGTGGAACCAGGCCATGATGGCGCGGCCGCTGGAACCGTTGACGCTGCCGCCGAGCAGGCCGGTGACCAGAAGGCACGCGGCCAGCATTGCGACGCCAGGCACATAGGTCGCCGACGGCACGATGAACAACGCCATCAAGGCGAGCCACGCCGCGGTCGCGCCAAGGCCGGTCAACAGCACGCCGCGATCTCCCCACCGGTCGGTGAGCAGGCCCCAGGGCAGTTCGCTCAAGGCAACGCCCAGTCCGAGAAGGCCGAGGACCAGGCCGAGATTGCCATTGCTCAAGTGATAGCCCGACCGCAGAAACACCGCCGCCGCCGGTATGCCGGCGAAGGTGGCGGAGAAACTGGCATTGGCGGCAACGCCGATGCCAAGCACCTTCCAGCGATGATTGGCGCGAAATCGTTCAGCCTTCGACGTGACGGCGGCGGCTCGGCCAACCCGGCCTGGCTCACAATTTGCGTTGGCAATCGACATGGCGGGACTCCTGTTGATGCCCTTTCAGGACCTTGACGCCTCGCCTTTACCGCCATAACTTCATCCCGAATATCGGGAAGTTTTTGACAATTGTTCCCGAAAAACAGGATCGTTGTGATGCGCCGCGTAACCTTCGACCTCGATGTCCTCCGAAGCTTCGTCACCGGCATGGAACTCGGCAGCTTCGCCAAGGCCGCCGACCGGCTTGGACGCTCGACCTCGGCGGTGAGCGCGCAACTGAAGAAGCTGGAGGACCAGGCGGCGACGCCGATCTTCCGCAAGTCGGGCCGCGGACTGGCGTTGACCGAAGCCGGCGAAACCATGCTCGGCTATGCCAGGCGGCTGCTCGAGTTGAACGACGAGGCGGCCTCGGCCATCCACGACGTGGAACTGGAAGGCTGGGTCAGGCTCGGCCTGCAGGAGGATTTCGGCGAGGCGGTGCTGCCGGAGGTGCTCGGACGCTTCGCCCGCGCGCATCCCAAGGTCAAGATCGAGGCGCGGATCGGGCGCAGCTATGAACTCGCCGAGCGGATCACATCAGGCAATCTCGACATTGCGCTGGCCTGGGACAGCGGCCAGGCGCTGCCTTACAGCCGGCATGTCGGCGACGCGCAATTGCGCTGGATCGGGCCGGCAAAGCTGATCGAGACCAGGCTGCGCGAGGCCGAGGCACTGCCGCTGGTGGCGCTGGAAGCGCCATGCCTGCTGCGCACAGTGACGACGGAAACGCTCGACCGCGCCGGCCTGTCATGGCGGATGGCCTTCTCCAGCCCCAGCCTTGGCGGCATCTGGGCGGCGGTCGCCGCCGGCCTCGGCCTGACCATCCGCACGGATATCGGCCTGCCGGCCAATGTCAGGACGATGGCACCGCAAACGCTGGGCTTACCCGCGCTGCCAACCATGGCGCTGGTGATGCACCAGAAAGACGCCGAACTGGACCCGGTGGCGACGCGGCTGGCGGATATTTTGTGGCAGGCGGCGGTGGCGGCGCTGCCGCAGGACGAGCGGTTGAGAGAGGTCGCTTAGACGGAAGCGGCTGTCCAGCGTAGCGTTCCGTCACACCCCCCTCTGTCCTGCCGGACATCTCCCCCGCAAGGGGGGAGATTGGATCTCGCGAATGCTTTCGCCAATTTTCAACGTTGCAAGAGAGGCTCCAAAGACGAAACGACTGATCTCCCCCCTTGCGGGGGAGATGCCCGGCAGGGCAGAGGGGGGTGCTGTCCCGCCAATCTTGCGGAGAATTCCGCAACCGTCATCGCTCACTTGCGCTTGTTCGCTCTCCCCGCGAACGGGTTGTCCGAAGTCCGCAGCGCTATCCTGATCGGCACGCCGGGCATGTCGAAGGCTTCGCGCAGGCTGTTGGAGAGGTAGCGGACATAGGATTGCGGCATCGCGTCGGGCCGCGAGCATTGGACGACGAAACCCGGCGGCCGGGTCTTGGCCTGGGTGACATATTTGACCTTGAGCCGGCGGCCGGCGACGGCGGGCGGCGGGTGATGCGCCAGAATGCTTTCCAGCCAACGGTTGAGCTTGCCGGTGGAAACGCGGCTGTTCCACACCTTGTGCGTCTTGATGACGGCATCCATCAGCTTGTCGAGGCTGCGCCCGGTCTCGGCCGAAACCGTCACCGCCTGGATGCCGCGCACTTGCGGCAAAAGCCGTGTGGTCTTTTCGCGCAATTCGGCCAGCAGTTCCTGCGGATTGTCGATCAGGTCCCATTTGTTGAAGGCGATGACCGGCGCCCTGCCCTCGCGGATGATCAGGTCGGCGATCTGCAGGTCCTGCTTTTCGAACGGGATGGTGGCGTCGAGCACGATGATGACGATCTCGGCAAAGCGGATGGCGCGCAGACCGTCCTGCACCGACATCACTTCCAGCTTTTCGTGGATCCTGGCCTTGCGGCGCATGCCGGCAGTGTCGAACAGTTTTAGGCGACGGCCATGCCAGTCCCAGTCGACCGAGATGGAATCTCGGGTGATGCCGGCTTCCGGGCCGGTCAAAAGCCGCTCCTCGCCGATCAGCGCGTTGATCAGCGTCGACTTGCCGGCATTGGGACGGCCGACGACGGCAATGCGCATCGGCTTGGTGTCGTCATAGGCGGGTTCGGCGTCGGGATCGGTGATGTCCTCGCCGATCAGCACCTCGCTGGCGGCGACGTCCTCGGACTCGTCTTCTTCCTCGCCGAAGGCGCGGTCTTTGCCCAGCGCCTCGATCACCGCGTCGCGCAGATCGGGCATGCCCTGGCCATGCTCGGCCGAGACTGGGATCGGCTCGCCCAAGCCCAGTTCCCAGGCTTCCAGCATGCCGCCCTGGGCGCCCTTGGCCTCGGCCTTGTTGGCGACCAGCACGACCGGCTTGCCGGACTTGCGCACGATCTCGGCGAAGGTGCGATCATCGGGCAGCAGGCCGGACTTGGCGTCGATGGTGAAGAAGATCAGGTCGGCTTCGCGGATGGCGATCTCGGTCTGCGCGCGCATGCGGCCAGGCAGCGTCGAGGCGGCGGCATCCTCGAAGCCGGCGGTATCGATGACATCGAAATGCAAATCGTAGAGTTTTGCCGCGTGGACGCGACGGTCGCGGGTGACGCCAGGCGTGTCGTCGACAAGCGCCAGTTTCCTTCCGACCAGCCGGTTGAAAAGCGTCGATTTTCCGACGTTGGGACGGCCGATAATGGCGACTTTGAATGTCATCCGGCCACCCATATCATCGCCCGAACCGCAGCGCACCCTTGGGTCAGTCCCGAGGGCAGGCTTTGGGCGATGCGTATCATGACGCGCCCGAGCCGCGGATCAGTTCGGACATCAGCGTCGCCCGCTGGCGCGCATTGCGCGGGGCGCCGTCATCGGCGGCGATCTGGTCGAACAGTTTCAGCGCATCCTGGGTCTTGCCTTCTTTCCAGGCGGCAAGGCCGAGCGCTTCGCGCGCCGTGTGGCGTAGCGTGTTGTTGTCGGCGGTCAGCGCCTCGACGCGGCTGGAAACGTCGGCGAAGGAGCCGTGATCGACGAGCAGCAGGGCGGCCCGCAGGCGCGCCATGTCGCGAATGCCCTGGGGAATGGCGGTGTCGGCGGCGACGCCATCGAAATCCGCGACGGCAGCGGCAAAGTCGCCCTTGTCGGCCTTGACGGTTGCCGCGCGCATGCGGGCGAGCAGCGGATAGGCGCCGTAGCCGTCCTTTTCCAGCTGTTCGAGGGCGGTCAGCGACTCGTCGCTCTTGCCGTCATTGGCAAGCTTCAGCGCCTGCGAAAACGCATCGCCCGAGCGGTTGGCGCGGGTCTCGTCCCAATAGCGGTAGCCGACGAAGGCAGCGGTGCCGAGCACCACCAGGACGGCGAGGACAAGGATCGCCGGGCCGAAACGATCCCAAAGCACCTGCGCCTTTTCGCGACGGATCTCGTCGTTGACTTCGCGGATAAAACTGTCGTCGGACATCAATCAAAACCATTGCTGCCCCAACAGGGGCGCTTCTTGAGCCCGCGTTTTAGCGAAATTTCGCGGGCATGGAAGGGGCTCGGCAGGAAAATCGGCTAATCGCCGGGCGCATAGCTCCCGACATTGATCGCACCCACGCCACATTTTGCCGATAGCCGGCTTGGACTGCCTCCAGATCAAGCCCAGATTGCCGATGCCACGTTTGTCCCGCGTTGTTGCGTTTTCCTCAGCCGTGCTTGCCATGGCGGGCACTGCTTTCGCCGACCCGCCGGCGCCGCCTGCCCCGGCAAAGCCGAAGCAAATCGTCATCATCTCGTTCGACAGCGCCCGGGAGATCTCGCAATGGCAGCGCAGCCGGGCACTGGCCAAGCGCACCGGCGCGCATTTCACCTACTTTCTGTCCTGCGTGTTCCTGTTGTCGCAGCAGACGCGCGCCGAATACACCGCGCCGGGCAAGTCCGCGGGCAAATCCAACATCGGTTTTGCCGCCTCGAAACAGGAAGTAGCCGATCGGCTCGACCAGATCGGGCTTGCCGCGGCGGAGGGCCACGACATCGCCAGCCATGGCTGCGGCCACTTCGACGGCAAGGACTGGAGCAAGGCCGACTGGCTGAAGGAATTCGCCTCGTTCGGGCACATTCTGGAGAACGCCTATGCGATCAACGGCATTGCGCCCGAGCCGGCAGGCTGGCGCGCTATCGCCCATGCCGTTGTCGGCTTTCGCGCACCCTACCTCTCGACCGGCAAAGGGCTCTACGAGGCCCTGGGTGAAGCCGGCTACCACTATGACGCCAGCGGCGTTTCGAATGGCCCGGTCGAGCCGCCGACCGGCGGCGGCCTGACCCGCTTTTCGCTGCCACAGATCCCGGAAGGCCCGAATTCAAGGCCGGTGATCGCCATGGACTACAATCTCTATGTCCGGCATTCCGGCGGCTTCGAGCGGCCGAGCCAGGCAGCCGAGTTCAGCGATCGGACCTACCAGGCCTTCCGCGCCGCCTTCGACAAGCAATATCAGGGCAAGCGCATCCCGCTGGTGCTGAGCTTCCACTTCACCCTGATGAATGACGGCGCCTATTGGAATGCGCTTGAGCGCTTTGCCGACGAGACCTGCGTCAAAGCCAATGTCGAGTGCATCAGCTTCCGCGATTATGTGCAGAGGCAGCGGGGCGGCGACAGACGGGGGGGGGGGGGCGGCGGAGCCGCCCACTTCGTTCAATCGTCAAAGCTCGGTTTACGCCGGATCTTCGGCGCTCTGCCGCTCAAGGTAACGTTGATCGATGGGCGGCAGCGGCTCGCCTTGCAGTGTCGCTTCGAAGGCGCGCAAGCGTTTGTGAACCGACTGGAGTTCAACGATGGTCGACCAGGAATTGATCAAAAACTGGAGCGATCCCGTCACTCGCCCGAAGGCGTTGGATATCTGGCTGAGCGATCCAAAGGTTATCTTGTGCGCGATAAAGGACGGGGCGAGAATAATAAAGGAGAATATATTATCTGCCTGAAGAAAGGTGTAACGCACGACGTTGAAGTAGATGTAATGAAAATATAGGCGGAAATAGTTCTTCCGCACATTATCGAACAGTTCCGTCGTTGTTTCCGGCTGAGCACGGTCCTCGTGGTCCTCGCCATAGACGAGTTCCTTGCGATAGGCTGCCTCGACGCGCTGGTTGCGAAATTGCAAGCCCGGGAGTTTGACGCCGGCAAGCATTACGGCGAGCGTCCCAAAAAGGCACCAGCCGATCGCCGCTACGACAAGCGGCTGGGGTACAGCGCCGATGATTGGCAATTCGGTAATATGCTGTTGCAGAGCGACCATGACCGGCAGGAAGGCGATGAGCGTCATGATGGACTGGACGAAGGTCGCTCCTAGATCTTCCATGATCTGGGAGAAACGCATCGTATCTTCCTGGATACGCTGTGACGCGCCCTCGATGTGGCGAAGCCGTCCCCAATTGGCCATGAAATGGCCGTTCATCGCCATGCGCCAACGGAAGACCCAGTGGCTGACAATGAAGGCATTGACGACCGATACATTCATGCCGATCAACGCCAGCCAGACAAAGCTGGATTGTCCAGCATAAAATTCGCCGACAGTGGATTCAATCTTTCCTGACATCAGCCCTTGGACGTAGTCGAAGAATGGCCCGTACCAGGCGTTGACCGCGACGCTGATCTGCACATTGAAATAGATGAGGAACAGGATGATCGCGGTGACCAGGATCGACCAATTTTGCCATGGATGCGGCGAATACCAAGCCCAGAACGCGTAGAAGGCGGCCACGAAAAACGCGAAATAGACATAAAACCACAGAAATGGGAGCGACCAGAACACAGAGATGTCGCCGATGGCCGGCGCGTCGGCCGCCGCAGGCGGCAAGCCGATGTTTGCGCCCAGCTGCTGGCCGCCGAAGAACCAAAACAGGATGCCGAAAAGGCTCCAGACGGCGGCCGAGGTGAAAAACAGCTTCGGCTGCGGGAAGAAGGATACGAACACTGTGGCGAATTCCTCGGTCGGTGCGCAAATCAGCGGGGTTGCTGGTTAGGGGCATAAAGTCACACATTAGGTGGAAAGCAAATGCCCGTGCCCGATGCCCGGCATCGAGCAAGACCACAATCATGGCGATTTTGGCGCGGCCGACCAGGTGATGCCTGCCGAGACCAGCAAGACCGCAGCAGCGACGATCGAAGCGAGGAAGAAGTTGCCCGAGGCTTGCGCCAGCAGGCCGGCGACGACAGGGCCGACGATCTGGCCGATGCCGAAGGAAGCGGTCATCAGCGCAAAAATCCGGCGCGGCGCCTGCGGGACAAGCAGCCTTGCCGTCTGCAGGCCCAGTGCTGTGACGGCGATGAAGGTGCCGCCGAGCAGGACGCCCGCCAACAGCGGCCCGGCGGTGCCGCCGATGGCGACGCTGGCGGTGACGCCGACCACCTCGACCAGGCAGCCCACGGCATAGGCCGCGTAAAGCCCGATCCGTGCCGCTAC
This sequence comes from Mesorhizobium sp. M0772, assembly GCF_040320135.1. NCBI lineage: Bacteria > Pseudomonadati > Pseudomonadota > Alphaproteobacteria > Hyphomicrobiales > Phyllobacteriaceae > Mesorhizobium > Mesorhizobium sp. M0772. Next base: position 28,088 of record NZ_JAMYPB010000022.1, read on the forward strand.
CTTCTGCCACAGCCGGACCGAGGGAAAGCCGGCAAGGCCGGTGACCATCCAGACGCTTGCCTCGAAGACGCGGCCGCCGCCGCCCTGGCGCACGATGGCGACCAGGAAGGTCGCCGTCACCACATAGCCAAAGCCGAACAGGCCGTAGGCAACGATGACTTTCATCAGCGACCGGTCCCTCGGCAGTGCCGGTTCGCGGTCGGCCACGCCGCTGGCAGGTGCGGTGCCGCCGGCGAGCAAGGCGACGAGCGCAAGGCCGCCGGCGGAAATCGCTGCCGACCACAGCCAGCCCGAAGCCCAGCCGGCATGTTCGGTGACCAGAACCGCCATCAGCGCTGAGGATGCCGCGATGCCGAGGCCGACGCCGCCGAAATGCAGCGCCTGCAGGTCGCTTCTGTTGGCGGCTGCCAGGTGACCGAAGACGATGGAGGCCATGAACACCATGACGAAGGCGCTGGCGAGACCGGCAAGGAAACGGATGAGGATGAAGGCCGTCATCGTTTCGGTCAGTCCCATTAGGGCGGCGAGCGCAGCACTGGCGGCAAGGCCGCCAAACATCAGCAGCCGCTCGCGCCCATGCGCCCAGCCGCCGGCCGCCGCAAGCGCGCCGACGAGGTAGCCGAGGTAGTTGGCCGACGCGATCCAGCCGGCATCGGCCGGCGACAGATGCAGTTCTTCCATCATTCCGGGCAGGATCGGCGTGTAGACGAAACGGCCAATGCCCATGGCGACGGCCATGGCGATCATGCCGGCGAGAGCAAGGCGCGAGGGTGATGGCGCGGCGTTCATTGCAGCGCACAATAAGGGTGCGGACCGATCAGACCAATCCACTTGCGTTGGGCCAGACTTGGCGGCGGCGACAGTGGCCGTTGGCGTGACTGTGCCGAGGCGCGAGGGCCACTTGGCGTCGCGCCGCCCCGCCTGCCGGCACCTTCTCCCCATATAGTGACGGGGAGAAGGGGGTTAACCGTGTGCCTCGGCGCCCTTGCCTGCAGGGCTGGTGATTGGCGAAACCTTCGGCGCCGGCAACCTTTCTCCCTTACGGGGAGAAATGCCCGGCAGGCCAATGAGCGGCAGCGCTGGCGCCGACAGTATCGCCTTCCCAGTTACCGCGTCCGCGATTTCAGCGGCAGCCTGCTTGCGCCGTCTCGTATGCAGTGCGGCGCGCCGTCAGGCGAAACGGCATGTCGCCGAGTTCGCGCTCCGACATGGTGTCGAGCACGGGATGCGACAGCGGATCGGTCACCCAATTGAGGACATCCCCGTCATGGCGCCGCCGCGTGTAGCCGGCGGCAAAGACTTTGAGCAATGATACGATCGTCACCATCCTCGCCTCCTCGGTCTGACTGTCCCGCTAGAATCTGCCCTGTCTCGCCGTCTTTCAATTGAGATTTCGGCCGCGCCGGTTTAGAAAAACTGGAATGGCTATGCTGAACCGCGTCCATCTCAACGGCCTGCGCGCCGTCGAAACCGTCGCCCGCCTCGGCTCGCTGGCGGCCGCTGCCGGCGAGCTCAACGTCTCCGTCAGCGCCGTCAGCCAGCAGATCAACCGCACCGAAAAGCAGCTTGGACAGGCGCTGTTCGAACGAACGGCGAGCGGGCTGGTGCTGACCGAGTTCGGCACGGTTTTTTCCGCCCGGCTGGGCGCCGGTTTTCGCGAGCTGGCGCAGGCGGTGGCGCTGGCCGACGAGGCAAGCCAGTGCACGCTGGTGGTTTCGGTGGCGCCGGCCTTCGCCTCGAAATGGCTGCTGCCGCGATTGTCGCGGCATTTCGACCGCCATCCCAACGTGCTGCTGCGCATCGACGCCTCGGTGCGGCTCGCCGATCTCGAGCGTTCCGACATCGACATCGCCATCCGGCTCGGCGACGGCAAATGGCCGGGCGGCCGGGCGGAACTTTTGTTGGCGCAGGAGGTCTTTCCGGTCTGTGCGCCGGTGATCGCCAAAAAGCTGACGTCGATCGAAGACCTCGCACAGACCTGCGCCATCACCGACGAGCGGGCGATGGTCAACTGGGAGAGCTGGTTCAAGGCCGCCGGAGCCGAGCCGGTCACCTTCCGCAAGGGCGCGCGCTTCACCGACCCGATGCTGTGCCTGGAATCGGCGATCGCCGGCCATGGCGTCATGCTCGGCTGGCAATTGCTGGCCGCCGATGCGCTGGCCGACGGCCGCCTCGTCGCGCCTTTCGGCGTGCGGGCGCAGAGCGGCCTCGGCTACTGGCTGGTGACCTCGGCGACCAAGACCGAAAGCCGCAAGGTGCGCGATTTCAAGATCTGGATCCGCGAGGAAATCGCGGCGACCGTGGCGCAGTTCAGCGCGCTGGAAAGCGCTGCCTAGGGCTGTCCGTCGCGACGGTGCTGGAAAGGACAGCCGCGCCGGCCTATGTTGGAACTCTCACTCCCGGACCAAGGCAGGCAGGATCATGACCACACATTCGCGCGGCGTTTCCGCAACGATCGACCCGGTGAAGCTCGACAGGCTGGCGGAAGTCGCCATCAAGGTCGGGCTGCAATTGCAGCCGGGGCAGGATCTGGTGCTGACCTCGTCGATCGCAGCCCCTGCCGCTGACCAGGCGCATCGTCGAGCACGCTTACAAGGCGGGCGCCGGGCTGGTAACGCCGATCTTCAACGATGACGAGATCACGCTGGCGCGCTTCCGCTACGGGGCGGATGCCGGCTTCGACCGCGCCGCCGGCTGGATGTATGAAGGGATGGCGAAGGCCTTTTCCAACAATGCGGCGCGGCTTGCCGTGCGCGGCGAGGACCCGTCGCTGTTGTCGGCGCAGGACCCGGCGAAAGTGGCGCGCGCCAACAAGGCGAACTCGATGGCCTACCAGCCGGCGCTGGAAAAGATCACCGGCTTCGACATCAACTGGAACATCGTCGCCTACCCGGATCTCGCCTGGGCCAAGCAGGTCTTCCCCGGCGATGCCGACGATGTCGCCGTGGTCAAGCTTGCCGATGCGATCTTTTCGGCATCACGGGTCGATGTGGAAGACCCGATCGCAAACTGGACGGCGCACAATGCAGCGCTGCGCGGCCGCACAAAGTGGCTGAACGAGCACAATTTCCATGATCTGCATTTCAGCGGCCCGGGCACCGACCTCACCGTCGGGCTGGCCGATGGCCATGAATGGATGGGCGGCGCCTCGACTGCCAAGAACGGCGTCACCTGCAATCCGAACATCCCGACCGAGGAGGTCTTCACCACGCCGCATGCACGGCGCGTCTCCGGCCATGTCTCCTCGACCAAGCCGCTGTCCTACCAGGGCACGCTGATCGACGATATCTCGGTGCGTTTCGAAGAGGGCAGGATCGTCGAGGCCAAGGCTTCGGAGGGCGAGGACGTGCTGAAGAAAGTGCTCGACACCGACGAGGGTTCGCGCCGGCTCGGCGAGGTGGCGCTGGTGCCGCATTCCTCGCCGATCTCGGCCAGCGGCCTGCTGTTCTTCAACACGCTGTTCGACGAGAACGCCGCCTGCCACATCGCGCTCGGGCAGTGCTATTCAAAATGCTTCGTCGACGGCGCCTCGCTCAGCCAGGACGAAATCGCCCAGCGCGGCGGCAACAAGAGTTTTATCCACATCGACTGGATGATCGGCTCGGACAAGATCGACATAGACGGCGTGCATAAGGATGGCCGCCGCGTGCCGGTGATGCGCAAGGGCGAGTGGGCGTAAGCTCGCGGAGGGCGGATGGCCTTCGACCTGACGGTCAAGCGAATTTACGAAGCACCCGCGCCCGATGACGGGCAGCGGGTGCTGGTCGATCGCATCTGGCCGCGCGGCGTCAGCAAGGAGGATGCCGCGCTGACGCTGTGGCTGAAGGAGATCGCGCCGAGCGATGAATTGCGGAGGTGGTTCGGACATGAGCCGGCGCGGTGGGCGGAGTTTCAGGTGCGGTATTCGGTCGAGCTGGATGGGAATAGAGAAGCGGTGGCGAAACTGCGTGGCTTGCTCGGCAAGGCCAAGGTGACGCTGCTTTATGGCGCACATGACGAGGCGCATAACAATGCGGTGGCGTTGGCGGGGTATTTGCGCGGGAGCGGTTGAGAGACAGCGAACCGCTGCATACGCCGCAAGCGAAAGCCTTCAGAATTAGCGATCGCCCTCCACGCGTTCGTCATCCTCGGGCCATGCCGTGAACTCAGCTCAGGCTGTAACGGGGACAGAATCTGCACCGTTGCGTCGCTCATAGGTCACGGCATGGATCGCATGGTCTGCGCCGCGTCGCTTCGCACCTTGCTTCGCCATAGGATGACGAAGCGAGGCTACGCTACTTCACCACCCCTTCATAAGCCTCCGGCTTGAACCCCACCAAAATCTCATCCCCGACCTCGAGCACCGGGCGCTTGATCATCGTCGGGTTGGCCAGCATCAGCTTCCTGGCCTTCTTCTCGTCGAGCCCTTGCTTGTGCTTGTCGGGCAGTTCGCGGAAGGTCGTGCTGCCCTTGTTGAGCAGCTTTTCCCAGCCAACCTTGCCGATCCATCCATCCAGTCTGCCCACCTCTATCCCCTCGGCCCGGTAGTCGTGAAAACGGTAAGGCACATCGTGGCCCTCCAGCCAGGTGCGCGCCTTCCTGATCGTGTCGCAGGTGGTGATGCCGTACATGGTGATCGTCAAAACGCACTTCCCTTGGGCTGGTGGTCGAATCCGCCGGACAGCCTAAAACCGCCCTTCCCGCTTTGCCAGCACCCCGGTCACATCAGCCCGTTTTTAGGGCTTGCCAATACTAAGGAATTTTCCTAAGTATCTTTCTATACCCGTCGACGGACCTCAGGATCGCCCATGCCAAGCCTCCACGCCCCAACTACAAGTCTCCCGCCGATCGACGGCATCTTCCGCGCGCTGGCTGACCCGACGCGGCGGCGCGTGGTCGAGCGGTTGAACCGCAGTCCGGCCTCGGTCAGCGAGTTGGCGCAGCCTTTCGAGATGGCGCTGCCTTCCTTCATCGAGCATCTGAAAGTGCTGGAAGGCTGCGGTCTGGTGCGATCGGAAAAAATCGGCCGCACCAGGACCTATCAGCTGGCGCCCGAACCGCTGCAGCTCGCCGAAAACTGGCTGGCCGAACAGCGCACGCTGTGGGAGCGCCGACTCGATCAATTCGACGCCTATGTGATGAGCCTCAAGGAGCAAGAAAAGTGAGCTATCCCTTCAAGCCCGACCCCAGACTGGACCTTGTGCTGGAGCGCAAGCTCGACGCGCCGCGCGAACTCTTGTGGAGCGCGATGACGGTGCCGGAGCATGTCAAGCAATGGTTCACGCCCAAGCCCTGGCTGATCACCGATTGCGAGATCGACCTTCGTCCGGGCGGACTGTTCCGGACGCGCATGCAATCGCCCGACGGCAAGGAGGTCAACGACCGCCATTGCTGCTATCTCGAGATCGTGCCGAACGAGCGGCTGGTGTGGACCGATGCGCTGCTGCCGGGCTATCGGCCCTCCGGCGAGCCCTTCATCACCGCAGTCATTTCGCTTCAGTCGGATGACAAGGGCACGCGCTACACGGCAACGGCCATCCATCGCGACGAGGCTACCCGCAACAATCATGAAGAGATGGGGTTCTTCGACGGCTGGGGCACGGTGGCCGATCAGTTGGCGCAGTATGTGAAGACCATTTGAGCTTTTCCCACTGCGGCCAGGACTTTGTCCCGGCCGCCTGGTTTTTGGGTCGTGCAGCGAAGCGCGCCGGAACCCGACGGCACCCGGGCTCAGTAGTAGAAGCGCTCTTCTGTGATCTTGCCGTTCTTGACCGTGTACAGGCCAACCTCGTCCATGGTGACCCGTTCGCCGGTGGCCTTGGGCGTTATGTCGAACTTGAAGCGCACCGCGAACTGGTCGCCGTTGACATAGGGGCCTTCGACAGAGCCGCCATGGACTTCGTGGTTCGCTTGCCACCATTCGCCCTTTTGCCTGAGAGCTTCCTTGCCACGGGCAATGGCCATCGGCCCCTCCATCGCTTCGAGGCTGACGATATCATCGGCATTGTACTTTTCACCAGCACCCAGGTGATCCCCCTGCTGGAGCATTTCGGTGAAATCCTTGGCAACATCCGCGATGGTCATGTGTGTTCCTCCTGTTCAGACTGGTTTGAAGTAGGGAAGCGCTTGCCGGCCCGCCACCTTTACCCGCACGACAGCTGACAAGGTGTGTCAGGACGATGATATAGCGCGGCTATGTGACGACGATTGCGGCGGCGTCGGACAGCGACTTCGGTTGCAGACAAAAGCCAATTCCGCAATGCTGGGTGCATGTGCAACCTCTACAACATCACGACGACGCAAGAGGCGGTCCGCCAATGGACCCGCACATTGCGCGATATCAGCGGCAACCTCGAACCTTCGCTTGATGTCTATCCCAATCAACTTGGGCTTGTCGTTCGCAACAGGACGGATGGGGAGCGTGAACTGGCGAAACTGCTTTGGGGTTTGCCAACGCCGCCCGAGCGCATGAAAGGTAAGGCCGACTACGGCACCACCAACGTTCGCAATCCGCAATATTCGCACTGGCAGCAATATGTGGGCGTCGAGCACAGATGTGTCGTGCCGGTGACCAGCTTTGCCGAGCCCAGCCCTGCGGCGAACGATAAAGACCCGGAAACAGGAATCCAGCGAAATTACTGGTTTGCCCGTGGCGAGAGCCGGCCGCTGTTCTTCTTCGCTGGTTTCTGGACGTCTTGGCAGGGCGTGCGAAAGGTCAAGGACGGTCCCGGCGACTTCGAGCTATACGCCTTCATGACCACCAAGCCTAATGCTCTCATTGCGCCGATACATGAGAAGGCTATGCCCGTGATCCTCACCACGCCGGAGGAAACCGAGGCTTGGCTGACGGCGCCATGGTCGGAAGCACGGCGTTTGCAGCGGACGGCGCCCAAAGACGCGTTGGTGATCGTTGAGAAGCCAGCCACACAGATCAAGTTCCCACCACAGGCCCCGGCCCAAGGATCTCTGTTTTAGCCCGAAATCGGCTCTCCTCAATCGTCGTCTCGCCAGATTACCCGGCGAACCATGCGGATTTCGACAAGACGTCTGACGCGAATTTTAAGGCGTTCAGCAGCGCTTGGCAGAATGATGCCTGCATCGAGCTCACGACCTTTGCAGCGCTCGCACCGCATGTGCCGCTCCACATCCCAAAAGGGGATATCACCAACCAGCTTTGCGAGATCGCCAGGCAGATAGTGTCGAGTGATGTTGCAGTTCCGACATCGAACACGAATTAGCTGCCCGACTTCATGCGCCAAGCAGAGGGTTTGCACATTTCGGCGCGGTCGGGTGCTTAGTTCGGGCATCCCGCAAAGTAGGAATATGTTCCTTTGCGAGTCAATTCACACTTAATTCCACCTTGGCGATCTTCACAGCAGGTTAAATCCAACCGTCGATGAAGGGATTGGGTTGGATCAGCTTGGCAGCATAGGGCAGTTGGCACCACGGCGCAGGCTGATATGCGCCACGTCGCCGACGCTGAATTGAAAGCCCTCGGCCTGGCGCGGCGCATCGATCACCACCGGCAATCCCTGCCCCAGCTCAGCATGCAGCCGCAGCGTGCGGCCGTGGAAGACGATGGAGTTGACGCGCGCCGGCGCGGTGCCGGCGGCGGCATCGGTGGTGGCCAGCAAGTCCTCGGGGCGAACGCCGATGGTGCGCTCAGTGCCTTCGCCGGGCGTGTCGCCGGTTTCGGATGTTGCCTCCAGCGAGAGCCCGCCGGCGGCAAAGCGCAGGCGGTCGCCATCGCGACCGATGAAGCGCGATTGCAGCAGGTTCATCGTGCCGATGAAGCTCGCGACGAATTTCGTCGCGGGCCGGTCGTAGAGCGTGGCCGGCGGCGCGATCTGTTCGATGCGGCCCTTGTTCATGACGACGATGCGGTCGGAGATCGACAGCGCTTCGGTCTGGTCGTGGGTGACCATGACGAAGGTGGTGCCGAGCCGCGACTGCAGCCGCTTCAGTTCGACCTGCATCTGTTCGCGCAGATGCGCATCGAGCGCCGACAGCGGTTCATCGAGCAGCAGAACGCGCGGCTCGCAGACTATGGCGCGGGCGAGCGCGACGCGCTGGCGCTGGCCACCCGACAGTTCGGAAACGCGGGCGCCGAGCTTGTCGGCGAGGCCGACCATGTCGAGGGCTTCGCGGACGCGCTTTGCCTGCTCGGCGCCGGACAGTTTGCGCAGCGACAGGCCGAAGCCGACATTCTCGGCGACGTTCATATGCGGGAACAGCGCATAATCCTGGAACACGGTGTTGACGGGACGGTCGAACGGCCTGAGCGCGGTGATGTCGCGACCATCGAGCAGCACCTTGCCGCTCGACGGGCTCTCGAAACCGGCAATGACGCGCAGGCTGGTGGTCTTGCCGCAGCCCGAGGGCCCGAGCAGGGTGATGAACTCGCCGCTGATAATGTCGAGATCGACGGCGTCGAGCCCGACAATGCCGCCGGGGAAAACCTTCGAGACCGTGTCCAGGCGTACCAGCGCATCAGGCGCCATCGCGAACCTCGGACGGCTTGGTGGTGTTGACCCAGAGGATCCGGCAAGGCTCGGTGCCGGGATTGCGGAAGGCGTGCAGAAGCGTGCTCTTGAAGGCAAAGGAGTCGCCGCTCTTCAGCACGTATTTTGTCGAGTCCACCACCAGTTCGACCTCGCCCGACAGAACATAGCCGAACTCGTGACCGATATGCGCGTAGGCTTCCGCCGTGCCGCCATCGGCTTCCACGGTCACCAAGAGGCCGGTCAGCGCCGCGCCCGGCGGCGACAGCAGCGCCTTGGCGATGCCTTCCGACTTGACCGGGAGCTGCCGCCTTTTGTCGGCGCGCACGCAATAGAGATCGTTGGCGGCTTCGTTGCCGTCGGTGATCAGCGCCGAAGGCTCGATGTCGAGCGCGGCCGCAAGCGGCCAGATCACCTTGACGCGCAGCGAAGACAGGCCGCGCTCGATCTGGCTCAGCGCACCGATGGAGACGCCGGCTTTTGCTGCCAGCTCGGCCAGCGACAAATTGCGCTCCAGCCGCAGCGCCCGCACGCGCCGGCCGACGCGGATGTCGGCGTCGGCCTTTGGTTTCTCGGTTGCGTCGTCAAGCATGTCCATGCGTGGGTCCTTGTAACTGTCCTATTGGCGCGGCGCAGCGCCGAAGAGCTCCCCCTTCTCCCCTTGTGGGAGAAGGTGTCGCCGAAGGTGACGGATGAGGGGTGTTCCAGCGGAGTGAGACGTTGGCGTTCCCTGGACCACCCCTCATCCGTCTCGGCGCTCCGCGCCGATCCACCTTCTCCCACAAGGGGAGAAGGTGAGGTCTGCGCTGCTCACCCCCCGGCCTTCACTTTCTCGAACATCTTCGCCACATCGTCGTTCTGCTTCATCGGGCCGGTGAAGATGGTGGTCTTCAGCATCACCTCCGGGTCCGCCGGCAATTGCAGCTTGTCCAGTTCGTCCTTCGCCACGCCGGCGAAGGCGGTGCTGAGCGAGCTGCCATAGCCGTAGGCCTGGATCAGGTACTTACCCGAGTCGGCGTCGAGCCGGCTGTTGATGAAGTCATAGGCGAGGTCGACGTTTTTGGCGTCCTTGAGCATGACGAAGCCGCAGGCCCAGGTCAGCATGCCCTCCTTCGGCTTCATGAACTCGACCGGCACGCCCTGCTTCTTCAGCGAGGTTGCCGACGCGTTCCAGGTCATGGCGGCGACCAGCTGGCCGCTGGCCAGCGCCTGTTCGACCGAGGTCATGTCGGTGGTGTAGTTGGAGAGGAGGGGACGCTGCTCGCGCAACTTTTCCGCCACCTTGTCCATCTGCTCGGGCGTCATGTCGAAGGGGTTTACGCCGGCCAGAAGTGCGGCAACGATCGGGGTGTCATGCACGGCATCGATGGTCGCCATGCGGCCGGCATATTGCTTGTCCCACAGAAGGTTCCAGCTCGCTTCCGGGTTCTTCACCAGATCGGTGCGGTAGAGGATCGAGGTGTTGCCCCAATCCCACGGCACCATCCAGACCTTGCCGTCGCCGGCCTGGATGTCGGGCAGGTTCTTGAACACCGGGAAGATCGAATCCCAGTTCTTGATGCGCTTGGTATCGATCGGCTGCAGCAGGCCTTCCTTGTTCCAGCGCGCCACCTTGTCGTAGCAGGGATGGGCGATATCGGGGCGGAAGCCGGCCTTGACCTTGGTGAAGGCATCGTCGTCGTCGCCGAAGATCGAGGCCTCGACGCCATCGGGATGGGCCGTCAGGAAGCTCTTGTTGAAGTCGGGCAGTTCATAGCCGGACCAGGTGAAATATTGCAGCTTGTCGGCGGCGAAGGCGACAGTCGACGACAGGACGATTGCAAGCGCGGCAAGCCCGGTGCGGGCTGTCTTTGCAGTGATCGATTTCGGGCCAGTGATCGATTTCAGCCCAGTAATTGATTTCGGGTCGAATGCCATTTCGGTTCTCCTCTTTTGTTATGGTTCAGGCTGGACTGGTGGGCGCCGTCCGACGGGCTGTGCTCAGCCCGCGATGGCGCAGGATTTCGGCGATGCCGGCGATGATGACGGACACAGCAAGGATAGCTGTCCCCAGCGCCATCACGGTCGGCAGCGAGCGAGGAAAACGCAGTTGGCTCCAGATGTAGAGCGGCAGCGTCGGCTCGGTGCCGGCGAGGAAGAAGACGACGATGAACTCGTCGAAGGAAATCAGAAAGGCCAGCATGAAGGCCGAGACGATGGCCGGCAGCGAGAGCGGCAACATCACCCGCCGGAAGGTCGTCCAGTCGGAAGCGCCGAGATCGAGTGCGGCCTCGCGAATGGTTTTCGGAATTGCGGCAAACCGGCCGCGCATGATCACCACGGTGGTCGGCAGCGCCACCAGCATGTGGCCGAGAACGATGGCGATGCGCGACGGGCCGAGGCCGATGAGATTGACGAGGATCAGCAACGATATGCCGACGATGACGCCGGGGATCAGGATCGGCAGCCTGGAGATGGCGCTGATGGTGGCGGCGAGCGGCGAACGACCGTAGAGGTCCATATAGGAGACGGTGATGCCGCAGAGCGTGGCGCCGGCGGCGGCCACGACGCCAATGACGAGACTGTTCAAAAGCGCGTCGGACAGCGCCGGATTGCCATAGAGCGTGGCATACCATTCGAGCGTGAAGCCCTGCAGCGGAAACGCGGCCTGGATGGAGTTGTTGAAGGAAAACAGCGGGATCAACAGCACCGGCAGATAGAGGAAGACGAGATAGGCAAGCACATAGACGCCGAGCCAGCCGCGGCCATCATCTCTCCGCGCCGCGCTCATGTGCGGCTGCCGAATTTGCGGTCGGCGCCGCGTGCGACCAGCACCACGCAGAGGATGACCAGCATCACGCAGACTGAAAGTGCCGCCCCGAACGGCCAGTCATTGGCCTTGCCGAACTGCGACTGGATCAATGTGCCGATCATGGTGCTGGCGGGACCGCCGACCATGGCCGGGGTGACATAGTCGCCGACCGTCGGCACAAAGACGACGAGGGCGGCCGCCAGAACGCCCGGCATCGAATTGGGCAAGACGACGCGGCGAAACGCCGTGAACGGTCTGGCGCCGAGATCGGAGGCGGCTTCGAGCAGTGATTTCGGGATGGTGTCCAGCGCCACATAGATCGGCAGGATGGCGAAGGGCGCATAGGCATGCGCCAGCGTGACGACCACCGCCGCCGGCGTGTTGAGGAAGGCCAGCGTCGGTTCCGACCAGATGCCGCTTTCGATCAGCGCCGAGTTCAACACGCCATTGTAGGCGAGCACGATCTTCCAGGCGAAGACGCGCAGGAGATAGCTGGTCCAGAACGGCAGCGTCACCAGGAACAGCAGCAGGCCACGGCGGCGGGCGGCATGGAAGGCGAGATAGTAGGCGACGGGATAGGCGGTGACGACGGTCGCCAGCGTCACCAGGCCGGCGATCACCAGCGAGCGCAGCGTCACCGTCCAGTAGAGCGGATCGGAGACCACGGTGATGAAGTTGCCTGCCGTGAAGCCGGCGCCGAGCAGCGAACCGTCATTGCCGCGAAGTGAGAGGAAGAGCACAAGGCCAAGGGCAAACAGGATCAGGAACAAGGTGACCAGCCCGCCCGGCAGCAACATGGCGAAGCGGAAGCCTCGGGACGACCCTGCCGGCGCTTCTGTTGCAACGATGCTCGACATCGGACTGCTCAACGGAAATATGAAATCGGCTTAGCTTTTTTCATATTTGTGAAACTGTCAAGCTGAATCCACGAGGCCTAGGCGACCGGCGCCCAATCAGCGCTCGAAGGCGTCGAGCATCCGGTACCAGGCGATGGTCGCGGCGACGCCGACCTGGCGGAAGGCGTGGAACGGGATCGGCCGGACCGGCGACAGCGGGAACGGCAATTGTTTGACATCGCCGCCTGCGAGGTAGCCCGCCATGCGTTTTCCCAGCGCGGTCATCAGGCCGACGCCCCTGCCCTGGCAACCAACCACGGCGAGCAGGCCCTTTTCCGGCTCATGGATGTGCGGCAGGTGATCCGGTGTCATCGCCACGCGGCCGAACCAGCGCTTCTCGATGACGACATCGGAGAGCGCCGGATAAAGCCGCACCAGCGCGCGCTGCAGATGCGCCCAGTCGGCCTCGCTCCTCGGCCGCGCCATGCGGCCGCGGCCGCCAAGCGCCAGCTGGGCGGCGGTTGGTTTGGGGTAGTAGCCGTGACTGCGCCTGGAGTAGGCCACCGCCTGCCCGTCCGGGAGGGTCGTCGCCGCAAGGTTGGATGACAGCGGCGCGGTGGCGACCTGGAAGGAATGCAGCGGCACGATCGTTTCGGCGAGGCCCGGAAGCAGTCCATCGGTATAGGCGTTCGTCGCCAGGACAACCACTTTCGCCCGCACCTCGGCGCCGTTTTCGCTTGAAACATGCCAAAGGCCGGCCTCCTTGCGGAGTTTCACCACCTTCTGCCGCTCGGCAATGCTGGCGCCGGCGGCGGCAGCGATGCGCGCCAGTTCCACTGTATAGGCGAGCGGATCGATGATGCCGGCGCGGCGGTCGAGCCAGCCGCCGAGATAGCCTTGCGCGCCGGTCTTATCGGCGATCTCGCTTTCATTCAGAAGCCGGACATCGGCGCCACGCGCCCGCCATTGAAGATCCCTGTTCGCCGCCGCTTTCAATGCGGTTTCGGTATGCGCGGCCTGGATCCAGCCCTTGCGCGTGAACGGCACCGCCAGCTTTTCGTCGCGGATGAGATCGAACACCGTATCCGCCGCCGAGGCGGCGAAATCGACCAGCGCCCGGCCACGCTCGGGGCCGAAATGCTCGAGCAGCCATTCGGGATCATATTTCAGGCCGGGAATGACCTGGCCGCCATTGAGGCCCGAGGCGCCCTGGCCGATCTCGCCGGCCTCCAGCACCTGTACACCGAGACCGAGCCGGGCTGCGTGCAAGGCGGTCGACAGGCCCATGAAGCCGCCGCCGACGATGGCAACGTCGACCGGCGCAGTGACGAGCAACTGGAAGGCGGATGCGGTCTGCGGCTTCTGCCAGATCGGAACGGAAAACGGTGTGGGCAAGGCTTCACCTGGAGTATGCGGAAAATGAAAATTCTAGTGCCAGTTTCATTTTTTTGAAAGAGCGGGCCTCATGTCAGAACCGACAATTGCCTGCGCCACGGGATAGACCTTTGGCGTGAATCCGGTGAAAGTGCCGCGGCCCAGCTGCCATCTCGATCATCAAAGGACCGTAAGCCATGACGAACCCAACGCAGCTTCCCGCCGACGGGCTCTTCATCGGCCGAGCCAGGGCAAGCGATGCCTCGCATCCTCTGGTGGTCACCGTGCGCGACGGGATCGTTTTCGACGTCACCTCGACCACCGCACCCACAGTGCGCGACATCTGCGAGATGGCCGATCCGGCCGGACACGTGCGCTCTGCCAAGGGCGAACCGATCGGCTCGCTCGACGCGATCGCCGCCAACAGTTTTCAGGCCACCCGCGATCCGGCAAAACCCTATCTGCTCTCGCCTGTCGACCTGCAGGCGGTGAAGGCGTCGGGCGTGACCTTCGTGGTCAGCCTGCTCGAACGCGTCATCGAGGAGCAGGCGCGCGGTTCGGCGGAAAAGGCCGACGCCATCCGCGCCGACATTGCCGGGCTGATCGGCCACGATCTATCGAAGCTGAAGCCCGGCTCACCCGAAGCGATGGAGATCAAGGCCAAGCTCATCCAGCGCGGCGCCTGGTCGCAATATCTGGAAGTCGGCATCGGCCCCGACGCCGAGATCTTTACCAAATGCCAGCCGATGGCGTCCGTCGGCTTCGGCGCCGATGTCGGGCTGCATCCTGTCTCCACCTGGAACAACCCCGAGCCGGAGATCGCCATGATCGCCGCCAGCACCGGCAAGATCGTCGGCGCGACCATCGGCAACGACGTCAATCTGCGCGACGTCGAGGGACGCTCGGCGCTGCTGCTCGGCAAGGCCAAGGACAACAATGCCTCGGCCTCGCTTGGGCCCTTCATCCGGTTGTTCGACGCAAGCTTTTCCATCGACGATGTCAAGCGCGCCACGGTGCGGCTGAAGGTCGAGGGCGAGGACGGGTTTTCGCTGGAGGGCGCGAGCTCGATGGCCGAGATCAGCCGTTCGCCCGAAGAGCTGGTCGCGGCCGCCATGGGGCCGCACCACCAGTATCCCGACGGCTTGGCGCTTTATCTCGGCACCATGTTCGTGCCGTCGAAGGATCGCGGCGAGAAGGGCAAGGGATTCACCCACAAGATCGGCGACATCGTCACCATCTCGTCGGAGAAATTCGGCGCGCTGGTGAACCGCGTGCTTCTGTCGCCCGATTGCCCGCACTGGACCTACGGCGCCAGCCATCTCATGCGGGACCTCGCCAAGGCCGACCTGATCTGATTTCGGAGCAGCGGGACGAACGGATAGCCGATAAACGTTCGCATCCGGTCCCTGTAAGCCGTTTGTTAGCGGAATCCGGGTGACTGTATCGGAAATTCGCTCCAGGATCGGGGCGCGGTCTGTGGGGGCCGAATCGCATGCTCGGTTTGCCGATGATATCGGTGCGCAATCTCGCCATGCGTTATGGCGGCGTTGTCGCGCTCAGGGATATGAACCTGTCTGTCGGACAGGGGACCATCCATGCTGTCGTCGGTGAAAGCGGCGCCGGAAAGTCGACGCTGGTGAAGGTGCTTGCCGGCGTGCTCCGGCCCAACAGCGGCACCATCCGCGTCGGCGACCAGATCGTCACCGTCGACAGCCCGATCGCTGCACGCAAGCACAGCTTCGGCGTCGTCCACCAGGGGCTCGGCCTGTTTGCCGACCGCTCGGTGCTGGCCAATCTGTTCGTCAATCGCGAGCCGTTGCGCAATGGCTTCGTCTCCAGGCGCGAAATGGAGGCACGCAGCCGCACCTTGCTTCGGCAACTCAAGCTCGACGTCGATGTCCACGCTCCTGTGGGACAACTCGGCATGGGCGAACGGCATTATGTCGAACTCGGCCGCGCAATTCTGGAAGGCCCGAGGCTGCTGATCCTCGATGAACCGAATTCTGCGCTCGACCGGCGCCAGACCGAGCACCTGTTCACCGTACTAAGTGACCTCAAGGCCAAGGGCACGAGCGTGCTCTATGTCTCGCACCGGCTGGAGGACGTGTTTGCGATCGCAGACCAGGTCACCGTGATGCGCAACGGCCGTGACGTGCTGACAAGTGAGCGCTCGGCGTTGAGCGAAGCCGATGTGATCGACGCCATGATCGGCCAGCAGCGCGGCAGCCTGTTCCCGCCTGCACTGCCGGCCAATGCCAGCACGATAAGGCCGCGGATCACGGTGGAGGGTCTGAGCGGCGGCCGGATTTCCGGCGTCAGCTTCACCGCCCGCTCCGGCGAGATCCTCGGCTTGGCCGGGCTTGAGGGGTCGGGCGTTGAAGACCTGTTCGAGATGCTGTTTGGCCTGCGCAAGGCGCAAAGCGGCAGGGTGCGGCTCCCCGACGGCTACGGCTTGCCTGGAAATCCGACCGAAGCGGCGCGGCGCGGCATCGGCCTGGTGCCGGCCAACCGCCTGTGCAACGGCCTGATGCCCGACCGGTCGCTGGCCTTCAACATAGGCAACATCGCTACCGGCGCCCGCAACTGGGGGTCGCGCCGCTACTCGCCCAAGGCCGCGATCGCCGCCGCCGCAAGGCAGATCGATGCGCTGCGCATCAAGGGCCTGCCGGACGCGCCGGTGAATTCGCTGCTGGCCGGCGATCAGCAGAAGATCGTAGTCGCCAAATGGCTGGAGACGGCGCCGCAAGTGCTGCTCCTAGACAATCCGGCTGGCGGTATCGAGTCGGCTGCCAAGCGCAAGATCTATGCGCTGATCCGGCAGATGGCGGCCAATGGCTGTATCGTTTTGCTGCGTTCGGTCGAGCCGTCCGAACTGACCAACCTCAGCAACCGCGTCCTTGTCTTCCACCGCGGCCGGGTCGCCGGCGAGCTGTCCGGCGCCGAGATGAAGCGAAGGACAGTGCTGCAACTGACCACCACCGGCGAGATGCCGGAGGCGGAGCGGCCGAAAAAGAAACTCGTGGGAGCCATGGCATGACACGATTGGATCCCATGCTACAGCTTGCCGGTTCGGCTGCCCACCCGAAGCGCAGCCTTCACCTGCCCGTCGAACTCAGGCCGCTCATCGGGCTCGTTGTCCTGGTGGCGATTACAGGCTTTGCCCGGCCGGATTTCCTCGACGAGGCCAATGTGCTGTCGTTGCTGGAAACCGCTGCGTATCCCGGCATGCTGGCGATCGGCATGGTGTTCGTGCTCGCACTCCGCGAGATCGACCTTTCCGTCGGCTGGATATTCCATCTCGCGGCCCTTCTCACCGCATTCCTTCTGGCCGCCGGCATCGACCCGTGGCTTGCCGCCCTTGCCGGCGTGCTGCTCGGCGCCGGGCTCGGCCTCGTCAACGGCCTGCTGGTGGTGGCGCTGCGACGGCCGGCCATCGTCGTTACGCTGGGCACCTTTGCAATGTTCCGGGGCCTGGCGGCGGTGGCCGTCAAGATGCAAGCGACAGCTCCGGCCAGCCCAGGCGGCGACTTCTTTGAGATCGTTCACGGCAAGCTGTTCGGCCTTGTGCCGACGGCTGTCTTTGTCTTCGTCGCAATGGCGGTGGTGCTGCACCTCGTGCTTCACCGCAGCCGCTTCGGCTACCGGATCCAGGCCGTCGGCAGCAATCCGCAGGCGGCGCTCTATGCCGGCATCCCGACAGGTGCTGTGCGGCTGCAGACGCTGGTGCTGATGGGCATCGTCTCGGGGCTGGCGGGCGCGCTGTGGCTTGGCTCTCCCGTTACCGACGTCGACCAAGGCGGCGGTTTCGTGCTGATGGCGATTGCCGCGGCGATCATCGGCGGCACCTCGCTTTCCGGCGGGCGCGGCACCGTCTTCGGTGCGGTGATCGGCATGCTGATCGTCCAGGTCATCTTGAGCGGCGTGACCCTGTTCGGCATCGACGCCGCATGGAGCCCCTTCGTGATCGGCGCGGTGATGGTGCTGGCGCTCGCGCTCGACCGGCTGGACAAGGTGCTGCGCATCCGCCAGGCCGAGCGCTTCCAGGAAAATCCGCGCGCCTGAGTTTAAGCCCCGCCTGCTTGCCGGGAAATATCTCTATCTCTTGGTTGACGCAATTCCGGACGGAAAACCGTTTCACACTTTTCCTGGAATTGCCCTCTAACTGATGCGATCTGATGGGATCGATGATGGCGCGTTGCATCGCGCCACCATCCATTGGGCGGATAGAGGCTTGCCATCGGCCGCAAAAGAAGATGCTCTGCGCATCCGGGTCGGCGCTGGCAGGAGGAGAGGATCAAGGGCATGGCCCGGATCATCGCCGGACGTGGAGGTCGTTTTTCAACATGGGAGGAAAGCAAATGCTGACGAGGCTACGATTACTCGTGCTTGGCTTGATTGTGGCGCTGGCCGTTCCGGCGGCGGCACAGGCCAAGACGTTCTACTGGATTTCACATGGCGGCCCGGCCGACCCGGTCTGGACCTACTTCCTGGCCGGCGCCAAGCAATGGGCGAAGGACACCGGCAACACCGTCAACACCTCGTTCCACAATGGCGACGTTGCCTCGCAGCAGGAGGCCGTGCGCGCCGCGATCTCGGCAAAGGCCGACGGCATCGTCACCACCAGCCCCGATCCGGGCAGCCTGATCGAAATCGCCAAGGAAGCCAACACGGCCAAGATCCCGATCATCAACTTCAACACGCCCGATCCCAAGGCAAGCTTCGACGCCTATGTCGGCGGCGACAACGTCACCTTCGGCAAGCACTGGGCGCAATATCTGGTCGACAAGGGCCTGGTGAAGAAGGGCGACTTCGTCTGGATGCCGGTCGAAATCCCCGGCGCCACCTACGGCGTCCAGGAAGAGGAAGGCATCAAGAGCGTCTTCGAACCGCTGGGGATCACCTATGAGATCACCGAAGCGACCCTCGACCAGGCCGAGGCCATCAACCGCATGGTCGACTATCTCACCGCCAACAAGGCCAAGGTCAAGGCAATCATCGGCCTCGGCGATCTGGTCACCGGCTCGATCAAGCGGGTGTTCGACCAGGCCGGCATCAAGCCGGGCGAAATCCCGGTCGTCGGCTGGGGCAACTCGCTCGACACCACCCAGGAAGTGCTGACCGGCTACGTCAATGCCGGCCAGTGGCAGGACCCGCAGGCGACCAGCTATGTCGCTCTGTCGCTGGCCAGCATGGCGGCGTCAGGCATTCCCCCGGGCTTCAACGTCATCACCGGCGCGCTCTATGAAAAGGACACCGCGCAGGTCTACGACGACATCCTGTCCGGTAAATAACCCAGACCTTCAACAGTCGCGGCCGCAGCCGCGGTCGCGACTGTCTTTTCGCCGAGCCCTTCGCGTTGCGCGCTGGGCTCAGCCTTCCCCTTCCTGTCGCAGGTTATCAGTGGAAAACCGTTCGCTCATCCAACGCCTGATCGCGAGGCCGGAATTCGGGCCCTTCGTTCTGCTCATCGTCGAAATCGCGGTGTTCTGGAGCATCAACCACGATTTCCTGTCGCCGCAGAACATCTCCAACACGCTGGCCTTCACCGTCGAGCTCGGGCTGATCGCGCTGGCGATGACGCTGTTGATGACGTCGGGTGAATTCGATCTGTCGGTCGGCTCGCTGTTCGGCTTTTCGCCGGTGCTGATGTGGACGCTGTTCAACAGCGGCCTGACCTCGCTGGAGGTCGGCTTCCTCGCCGCGCTGCTGATCGCGGCCTTCATCGGCCTGGTCAATGGCTGGTTCGTCACGCAGCTGAAAATCCCATCCTTCCTGGTGACGCTCGGCATGCTGCTGGTGGTGCGCGGCACCGCGCTGTTCGTCACTGACGGCTTTCCGCAGCGGACGTGGAGCGCCGAGGGCAGCTGGCTGGCCGAAGCGCTGGTCGGTGATTTCTTCATCGGCCCGTTCCGCATCTACATGTCGCTCTTCTGGTTCATCGCGGCGGCCATCGCGCTGGGCTACGTGCTGACGCAAAGCCGGACCGGCAACTGGATCCAGGCAGCCGGCGGCAATCCAGGCGCCGCAAGGGCGCGCGGCGTCAACGTCAGCGGCGTCAAGATCGGCCTGTTCGTGCTGTCGTCGGTGATGGCTTCGCTTGCCGGCGTCATCTCGTCGCTGCGCACGTCGGCCGCCAACCCCAACAGCGGCACCGGCTACGAGCTCGAAGTCATCGCCATGGTGGTGATCGGCGGCACGGCGCTGACCGGTGGGCGCGGCACCATCATCGGCACCGTGCTCGGCATCCTCATCCTGCGCGTCATGCGCAACGGCATCGTGCTGATCGGCGTGCCCGGGCTGGCCTACAACATCTTCATCGGCGCCATCATCCTCGGCATGATGGCGCTGCACTCATGGCTGGAACGCCGGCATCAGGCAGGGACCTAGAACCATGGCTGAACCGCTCATCCGCATGTCCAACATCAAAAAGTCCTACGGGCGCGTGCAGGCGCTCGAAGACGCCAATTTTCATGTCAACGAAAGGGAGATCGTCGGCCTGCTCGGCGACAATGGCGCCGGCAAATCGACGCTGATCAAGGTGTTGTCGGGGGCGGTGCCGCTGACCAGCGGCGACATTTTCATCCGCGGCAAGAAGGTCAATCTGCGCAGCACCAGCGACGCCATCGCGCACGGCATCGAGACGATCTACCAGGATTCGGCACTGGTGACGCAGCTGTCGATCGCGCGCAACCTGTTCCTCGGCCGCGAGCCGATCAAACCGCCGCGCTTTTTGAACCGCATGGACCAGGAGGCGATGAACAATGTCGCCCGCGACCTGTTGAAACAGGTCGGCATCTCCAAGAACATCCCGCCGACGACGCCGATCGGCTCCCTGTCCGGCGGCGAGCGGCAGGCCGTCGCCATCGCGCGCGCCATGCACTTCGACAGCGACCTGATCATCCTCGACGAGCCGACCAACAATCTCGGCGTCGCCGAGACGCAAGGCGTGCTGAGCTTCGTGCGCAATGCGCGCGATTCCGGGCATTCCTGCATCTTCATCGCCCACAACATCCACCATGTCTTCCAGGTGGTTGACCGCATCGTCGTCATGCGCCGGGGCAAGGTGGTGGCCGACGACATCGACCCGAAGAAGACCAGCGTGGCCGAGGTCGAACGCATCATCACCGGGATGTCGGACAAGGAGATCCGCGACGCCATCATCGAAGGCGGGCCATCGCACGGCTGAACCGTCTTCGCGCCGTCTGGCACGGAAACGCATCCGCTCTAACTCGTTGTAGAGCATGGACCTTTTGACAAAACGGTTCCCGTTTGTCCGAGAAAACCGGTTCCCACTTTTCGGGATCATGCTCTATGACTACAGCCATGAAAGCCACCGTTGCCGACATAGCCAGGAGCTGCGGCCTGTCGACCGCGACCGTCGACCGGGTTCTGAACAACCGGGCCGGCGCGAGCGCCGCCAACCGCCAACGGGTGATGGAGGCGGCCAAGCAGCTCGGCTATTTGCCGGTGGTCGATCAGGTGACGCTGCCGTCGCGGCCGGCGCATCTTGAATTCTTCCTGCCGATCGGCGCCAACGGTTTCATGATCGACCTCGCCGGGCACATCGAGGACTATGCGGGGCGCCTGCCGCTGGTCGCCTCGTGCCGGATCCACAATCTCGGCGGCATCTCGCCGGCAGCGCTGCAGGCGGCGGTTGAAAATCTGTCGCTGAAGGCCAATGGCGTCGGCGTCATTGCCGTCGATCATCCGCGAACGCGCAACATATTGCGCGATGTGGTCGAGGCAGGCATCCGCCTTGTCACGCTGGTCTCCGACGTTCCAGCCGCCCCGCGTTCGGCCTATGTCGGCATCGAAAACCGGGTTGCCGGACGCACGGCGGCGCTGTTGATGGGGCGCTTCCTCAATGGCCGCCAGGGTCATCTGGCGATGGTCGTCGGCTCGCGTTCCTATCGCGGGCACGAGGAGCGCGAGATGGGCTTTCGGTCGGTGCTGACAGAGGAATTCCCCAATCTCACGGTCTCGAGTGCGGTCGAGATCAATGACGAACCGGAGGGCAGCTACACCGCAACGATGCAGGCGCTGCACAACGAGCCGGAACTGCTCGGCATCTATTGCGTCGGCGCCGGGCGCTCAGGTGTGGCGAGAGCGCTGCTCGAGGCCAAGCCAAAGAAGAAGCCGGTCTTCATCTGCCACGACCTGACCAAGGAAACGCGCGGCTATCTCGTCGACGACCTCGCCGATGTCGTCATCGACCAGAATGCGCGGCTGATCGCGGAGCAATCTGTGATCCGCCTGCTTGGCTCGATCGCATCCGCCGCGCCATACCTGACGAAGAAGTTCATCGAGCCACGGCTGATCTTCAAGGAAAACGTGCCGGTGCAGTGAAGTCGCGCCGTGGCGGTTTCTCCGATTTGTACGACAAGTCGGGGTAGATGCCGCAAATCTGCACAGCAGCCATGCAACTTTCATTGTTGCCGAATCATTGGGCAACCCTTACTCATCTGGGTGTCGGCCATCTACTCCTCCCAGATGCGATGCCGACGCTGAGCGCGGTGCACCTCCTCCCGCATCTCGTTCGAAATCGAGCCCGCTGCCACCTCCTCCCGGCAGCGGGCTTTTTTCATTCCCAAATGAAACTTGGCATATCCAAAGCCCCTCACCCGGATTGCCGAGACCGAGTTGCAAAGAGCAATTCGCTGCAATCCGACCTCTCGCCAAAGCGAAAGGAGATCATCAGCGCCGGCGCCAGCCTCTTCTCCCCTCGGGGAGGAGCTAGCCGCGAAGCGGCCGGATGAGGGGGCCTTGCAAACTCGGTGAGCTGGAATTCAGCGCGCCCTGAAAGAGCTGATCAGGCCTTCAGCCATGCGCACGAACTGCGTGCTGGGGCCCTGGCAGCCCATGGTCTGCACGCTGACGCGCGCCCCTTCTAACAGCAGCGACAGCGTATCGGCCAGAAGCTCGGCCTGGCCGATGCCCGCATCCCGGCATAGCGCAGCAAGGCGATCGCGCTGAGCGCTCTTGAGCTCCTTGATCACGCTCCTGGCGGGATGGTCCGGCTCGGTCAATTCGGCGGCGGCATTGGCCATGTCGCAGCCGCGACCGTCAGCCGCCAGGCAAGCAGCGGCCATGCGAATCCAGGCATGCAACTGGGCGAGCTTGTCGCCGGGATGCTCCGCCTCGAATTGGTCCCACATCGCGGCGCCTTTAGCCGCCGACGCGCGCAGGCATTGGACGATCAGTTCGTCCTTCGACTCAAAATGACGGTAGAGCGTCATCTTGTTGGTGCCGGCGGCTTCCGTGATGGCGTCGACACCGACGCCCTTGATGCCATGCTTGTGAAACATGTCCTGCGCCGTCTCCAGGATTCGATCCCGGGGGCGCACACGATCGGTAATGCCGTCTGCCATCGCAGTCTCCTTGTCTCCCTAAAAATTCGGTTCACCTCTTGACTAGGGTGTTACCGGTCTGTAACTATCCGAATGTTACTTACTGGTAACACCTATGTGGCCTTCCGTCAATAACAAGGCCGTGAACTGGTCCTGCCAGATCACAAAGGGTGAAAATTGCAGGTCATGCGGCTCCGGCCGGTGAAGAGATGAAAACCGGTTCGCGATCATCCGATGCGAATCGCTGGAATGGAGACGCTCCAATGTCGCAGCGCAAGGATTTGACCATCGATGAAGCCATCCGGGATCCGATGATCCGGCTGGTGATGAAAGCGGACCGCGTCAACCCGCGCGCCTTCGAAGCGATGCTGAGGACCGTGGCCGATGAGCAGGGCCTCAGCGGTGCGGCGCCGTCTTCGTATTTTTTGCAAGACCCGGGTTCGGTGCGCAGCCGGCGGCTGTCCCGGTCTGCCAATTCTTTTAGAGAGGCCGGTTCTTCTAAAGAGGTTTGCGTGTCGTGGTAAACTTTTTCATCCATCGTCCGATCTTCGCCTCGGCCATCGCCATCGTCATGGTGCTCGCCGGGACGATTTGTTATTTCCTTTTGCCGGTTTCGCAGTTTCCCGACATCACGCCGCCGCAGGTCGTGGTCAGCGCGCATTATCCGGGCGCCAGCGCGCAAGTGGTCGCCGATACGGTGACGACGCCGCTGGAGCAGCAGATCAACGGCGTCGAAGGCATGACCTACATGTCGTCGTCGAGTTCCAATGACGGCTCCTCGACCATCACCATCACCTTCGATGTCGGCTATTCCTTGAGCACCGCGGCCGTCGACGTCCAGAACCGCGTCTCGCAAGCCGCCTCGTCGCTGCCGGCGATCGTCAACCAGGGTGGCGTGACGATCAAGAAGCAGAACCCGAATTTCGTCCTCATCGTCAACCTGACCTCGCCCGACAGTTCGGTCGATCCGGTGGCGCTGAGCAACCTCGCCTATCTGCAGGTCGTCGATCCGCTGAAGCGGCTGCCTGGCGTCGGCGACGTCCAGATATTCGGCGAGCGCCGCTATTCGATGCGCGTCTGGCTCGACCCGGACAAGCTCGCCAATCTTGGCATCACCGCTGTCGACGTCCAGAACGCCATCTCGGAGCAGAACGTCCAGGTGGCGGCCGGCAAGATCGGCCAGTCGCCGGCGCCCGCCGGCACCGCCTTCGAGATGCAGGTCAACGCCGTCGGCCGCCTGAGCGACCCCAAGGAGTTCGGCGACATCGTCGTGCGCGCCAACACCGGCACCGGCTCGCTGGTGCGACTGCGCGACGTCGCCCGCATCGAGCTCGGCGCCCTGCAATATTCGTCGTCGGCATTCTTTGGCAAGGACCCGACGGTGGTGCTGGCCGTCTACCAGATGCCGGGTTCCAACGCGCTCGATCTGCAGCAGCACGTCAAGGACAAGATGCAGGAACTGTCGGCCCGTTTTCCCAAGGGCGTCAGCTACGCCATGCACTACGACACGACGCGCTTCGTGTCGGCATCGATGCATGACGTGCTGATCACGCTTGGCGAAGCGCTGGTGCTGGTCGTGGCCGTGGTGTTCATCTTCCTGCAGAGCTGGCGCACGACGATCATCCCGACCATCGCCATTCCGGTGTCGCTGGTGGCGACGATGGTGGTCATGGAAATGATGGGCTTCTCGCTCAACATGCTCTCCCTACTCGGCATGGTGCTGGCCATCGGCCTCGTCGTCGACGACGCCATCGTGGTGGTCGAGAATGTCGAGCGACAATTGGAGGCGGGCCTCAAACCGCTGGCGGCGACCAAGGCCGCGATGGCCGAGGTCACCGGACCGATCATCGCCACCACCGCAGTGCTGATGGCCGTCTTCGTGCCCGTTGCCTTCATTCCTGGCGTCTCCGGCAAGCTCTACAATCAGTTCGCGCTGACGGTGGCGATTTCGGTCGGCATATCCGCCTTCAACTCGCTGACGCTCAGCCCGGCGCTGAGTGCCGCCTTCCTGCGCCATCGCGGCGAGACGCAGTTCGCCCCATTCCGCTGGTTCAACACGGGCTTCGACAGAGTGTCGCATGCATATGCGCACGGCGTCCGTATCCTCATCCGGCTGCGCTGGATCATGCTCGGTCTGTTCGCGGCCGGCCTGGTGGCCACCTACTTCGTCTGGCAGAAGCTGCCCTCGACCTTCCTTCCGGTCGAGGACCAGGGTTACTTCTTCGTCGTCATCCAGCTGCCTGACGGCGCCTCGCTGGAGCGCACCGACGCGGTGGCCCAGAAGGCGCGCGACATCCTCCAAGCTACGCCCGGAGTCGAGATTGTCGGTTCGATCAGCGGCCTGAACTTCCTGACCAGTGCGGCGCAGTCGAACTCGGCTGTCGAGTTCGCCATCCTGAAGCCGTGGGAAGAGCGCGGCCCCGACCAGAGCGCGTCCAAGCTCGTCTCCGATGTGCGCGGCAAGCTGATGCAGATTCCGGAAGCCTTCGCGCTGTCCTTCGATCCGCCTTCGATCCCGGGTATCGGCACCACGGGCGGCTTCGAATTCGTCGTCGAGGACCTCACCGGGCGAGGCAGTTCAGCCCTCAACGACGCGACGCAAGCCGTGATCGCCGAGGCGCGCAAGCAGCCGGAAATCAACCCGCAGCAGCTGTTCTCGCCGTTCTCGACCTCGACGCCGCAGTTCAACTACGACCTCGACCGCAGCAAGGCCAAACTGCTCGGCCTCAACCTGCCCGACGTCTTCAACACGCTGCAGATCTATCTCGGCTCGCTCTACGTCAACGACTTCAACCTGTTCGGCCGCACCTTCCGGGTGACCATCCAGGCCGACAAGGATGCACGTGCCGACGCAGGCGACCTTTCGCGGCTCTATGTGCGCAACGCCTCCGGCGGCATGGTGCCGCTGAGCACACTGGGCAAACTGGTGCCGTTCGTCGGCCCGGAAACCGTGCCGCACTACAACAACAACGCCTCGGCCACGATCAATGGCGGCGCAGCCCCCGGCTTCTCGTCGGGCCAGGCGGTTGCCGCGATGGAACGGGCCGCCGCCACCGCTTTGCCCAGGGATTTCGGTTTCGAATGGACCGGCATCACCTTCCAGGAGCTCAAGGCAGGATCGATCGCGTCGGTCGTCTTCGGCCTCGCCATCGTCTTCGTCTTCCTGATCCTGGCGATGCAGTATGAGAGCTGGGCGATGCCGTTCATGGTGCTGCTGGCGGTGCCACTGGCCCTGTTCGGCGCCTTCGCAGCCCTGTTCCTGCGCGGCATGCAGATCGACGTCTACTCGCAGATCGGCTTCGTCATGCTGATCGGCCTCGCCGCCAAGAACGCGATCCTGATCGTCGAGTTTGCAAGGCGGCGGCGCGAGGAAGGCTTGAGCATTGTCGACGCGGCGATGGAAGCCGCGCGGCTGAGGCTGCGGCCGATCCTGATGACGGCCTTCGCCTTCATCCTCGGCGTGCTGCCGCTGATGTTTGCGACGGGTGCGGGTGCGGCAAGCCGGCAGTCGATCGGCACCACCGTGTTTGGCGGCATGGTCGCGGCGACCATCCTGTCGCTGGTGTTCGTGCCAGTCTTCTACGCGGTCATCGAACAGCTGCGCGAAGGCCGCGTGCGCAGCGAACCGAACGCTGCTCATGACCAGGACAATAATGAACCGACTGCCGAACCAGCGCCGATGCGCCTGGCCGAAGCAGCCGAATAGAATTGGAGACCAAAATGCGTAAATGGAAAATAGCTTTGGGAACGGCCGTCGCCCTGGGAGCGATCTCGGTGGCAAGCGTCCACTTCCTCGACATGGGCAATCTCAGCCTCAATGCCGGCACGGCGGCAGCGACGGCAGCACCTGCGGCATTCGTCATGCCGGTGCCGGTGACGAGCGTGGTCAAGAAGACGATCCCGATCTACCTCGACTACGCCGCCCGCATCGAGGCGATCCGCAGCGTCACCTTGCAGGCCCGCGTGCCCGGCTATCTGCAGGAGCAGACGGCTGAGGACGGCGCGGATGTGCACCAAGGCGATCTGCTCTACAAGATCTCGCCCGACGACTTCAAGGCGGCTCTCGACCAGGCCAAGGCCGAAGTGCAGCGCGACCAGGCGAGCCTCGACTATGCACGCTCCAATCTCGGCCGCGGCTCCGAACTCGCCAAGAGCGGTTATCTGGCCAAGGATGGGTTCGACCAGCGTACGAGCACCTTGCGTCAGGCCGAAGCGTCGCTTGCCGTCAACCAGGCGGCGGTGCGGACGGCCGAGCTCAATTTGAGCTACGCCGAAATCCACGCTCCGTTTGCCGGCCGCGTCGGCCGCAACCAGGCTTCGGTCGGCACGCTGGTCAGCGTTGCCGGCACGGTGCTGAACACGCTGGTGCAGCTCGACCCGATCTACGTCACCTTCAATCCGAGCGAGACGGACCTGGCAGAAATCGAACAGGCCCGCGCCGCCGGCCCGATCGAGGTCGAGGTGCTGCTGCCCGGCGAGACCGAAGCCAGCCAGAAGGGCGAACTCACCTTCATCGACAACACGGTCGACCACTCGACCGGCACGATTACGGCGCGCGCCACCATCGGCAATGCGAAGTTCTCGCTGCTGCCGGGCCAGTATGCCAGGGTGCGGCTGCACATCAAGCAGCTGCCCGACGCGCTGATGGTGCCGCAGGTGGCGCTGGGTTCGAGCCAGCTCGGCAAATATGTCTATGTCGTCGGCAAGGGCAACACGGTCGACCAGCGCATCGTCTCGCTTGGCGCGACCAGCGGCGACCTTGTGGCGGTGCTCAGCGGCGTTGCCGAAGGCGACCAGGTGATCACGGGCAATCTGCAGAAAATCGGACCAGGAATGCCGGTCTCGCCGTTGCCCCAGGAGAAACCGGCCAGCTGATAACCCCCATCAGCCCCGGTCCTGCGGCGCCTTCGGCTTCCACGCCGAGGGCGCCGTTTTTTTATGGAGCGCCGCACGCCGTTTTTGGAGTAACCGCAAGGCACAAGAATCCGGAACAATCATCTTGTAGGATTGTCGACAATCTGCTTGTCTGGTTTCCGGCTCTCACTGGAGTGACGGAATGGCCAAGCTGGACTTCAGTCCGATCGCGGATACGACACGCCGGGCCGAGATTGTCGCGCTGTTGCGGCGGGCGATCCTGACCGGCCAGCTGGAACCCGGCCAAAAGCTGAACGAGCTGAGGATCGCCGAGCAGATGAGGGTCAGCCGTGCGCCGTTGCGCGAGGCGATGCGCGAGCTGGTGCAGGAAGGCATCCTGACCAGCATTCCCTATGCCGGCACCTTCGTCATCGATGTCACCGCCAAAGATATCGACGACGCCTATTCGCTGAACAAGGTGCTCGATGAATTCGCCATCGAGCGGACATGGAAGCTGCGCGACCAGCGCTTCTTCGACGAACTCGACCGCCGGCACGAGGCAGTGAAGCAGGCGACGCGCGCGCGCGACACCACCCGCCAGATCGAAGCCGCGCTGCAATTGCACGGGCTGATCTATGAATGGGCCGACAATTCGGTGCTGCTGGAAACCTGGCAGCGGCTGACCAGCCGGCTGCAAATGTATTTTGCCCTGCACCAGCGGGCCCGCAACGAGCCGGTGCCGGCCGAAGATCTCCACGAGACCTATGTGCGGCTCTTGAAGGGCGCCGACATGCGCGCTGCCCAGCGCCATGCGCGCGAGCATATCGACCTCGATTTCGAAGAGCTGCTTGCCTATGCGCGTGGCCTCGAGCAGCGGAACATCGAAGGGCTGACCCTCCTCAACACCTAGAGACAACGGACAGACAAGTGCAGATCAAATCCATCAAGGCATATCGCGTCGTGCAGCCCTTCGTGGACGGGCCTTACCGCATGTCCAAGGGGCGTGTGGCCGACTGTTTCGACGCGGTGATCGTCGCCATCACCTCCGACAGCGGCGTGACCGGCTGGGGCGAGATGGCGCCGCTCGGCAACTTCTATTCGGCCGCGTTTCCGGCGGGAACGCGCGCGGGCGTGGTCGAGATCGCGCCGCACCTGATCGGCCAAGACCCGCGTGGCCTCGCCGGCATCGGCCGATTGATGGATACGGTGTTCAAGGGCCATCCCTACATCAAGTCGGCGCTCGACATGGCCTGCTGGGATCTGGCGGCCCGCGCCGCCGACGTGCCGCTGGTGACCATGCTTGGCGGCCGCGAGAGCGACATGGCGGAGACCTACCGCGTCGTCACCCACGGCACGCTCGACCAGATGGCGGCACTGGCCAAAAGGATCATCGCCGAAGGCTGCCGCCGGCTGCAGGTCAAGGTTGGCGGCAATGTGCATGAAGACATCGAGCGGGTGAGCGCGGTCGCTTCGGCCGTGCCGAAAGGCACGGTGATTTTCTGCGACGCCAATGCCGGCTGGACACCCTACCAGGCGCGGCAGTTCGCCGATGCAACGCGCGGCATCGACTACACGTTCGAGCAGCCCTGCACAACGATCGAGGAGAACATGTCGGTGCGCCGCATGCTCGACAAGCCGATGGTGCTGGACGAGAGCGTCATCTCGCTCGAGGCGATGCTGGAAATCCATCGCCTGGGCGCCGCCGACGGGCTGACGCTGAAGATCTCGCGGCTTGGCGGCGTAACCAGGACAAGGCAGATCCGCGACGTCGCCGTCGATCTCGGTTTCATGATCACCGTCGAGGATACGGGCGGCGCCGAGATCGACACGGCGGCGATGGCACATCTGTCGCTGTCGACGCCGGAAGAACGCCGGCTGCACGCCATCGCCTTCCATGAGTGGGTGACGGTGCGCACGGCCTCCAACGCCCCACCGGTCACCGGCAGCCACATGGGCATTCCCGACGGGCCCGGCCTCGGCATCGATGTCGTGCCCGACCTGCTCGGCAAGCCTTTCCTAGGGATCGGCTGAGATCAAGCGCAGCATGAAGCTGTCACCCCACGAATCCTCCGTGGGAGATTTGGTCCTGCAGCCATTCTCCGATTTGCGGGTTGAAATATTTTTCAAATGGAAATAGGAATGTTCAAAATGATGATTTGACGCTGCGGCGCGTCGTGACTGGAGGAAGCGATATGGCCCATCCGCAATTTGCAGCGGAACTTCTGCAGCGCGCTGAAGCCCAAGGGCCTATCACCATCGGTCTCGCCGGCGCCGGGCAGATGGGCACCGACATCGTCGTCCAGGTGGCGCTGATGCCGGGCATGCGGATCGGTGCCATTTCCGAGGTGCGCCCGCAAGCGGCGATCGATGCCGCACTGCTCGCCGGCCATGACCGCTCCGACATCGTCCAGGCTGCGAACGCCTCTGCCATCGACCGCGCCATCGAGGCCGGCAAGATCGCTGTCACCGAAGATCTGCATGCGCTGGCCGCGGCCGGCCGCATTGATGTCATCATCGACGCGACAGGCAATCCCAACATCGGCACGCTGTTTGCGCTCGAAGTGATGAAGAACGGCAAGCACATCGTCATGCTCAATGTCGAGGCGGACATTACGATCGGCCGCTTCCTCAAGGAGGAAGCGCGCAAGGCCGGCGTGGTCTACACCGGTGCGGCCGGCGACGAACCCGCCTGCACGCTGGAGATCATCGGCTTCGCCAAGAGCCTCGGCTTCAACATCATCGCCGCCGGCAAGGGCAAGAACAACCCGCTCAAGATCGACGCCATGCCCGCCGACTACGAGAAGGAAGCGGCCGAGCGCAATATGAATGCGCGCATGCTGGTCGAGTTCGTCGACGGTTCCAAGACGGCGATCGAGATGGTGGCGATTGCCAACGCCACCGGGCTGGTGCCCGACGTGCCGGGCATGCACGGCCCGACGGCGACGCTGGAGGAACTGGCCAGCGTGCTTTGCCCGCGCGAGGATGGCGGCGTGCTGCACCGCAAGGGCGTGGTCGACTATTCCATCGGCAAGGGCGTGGCGCCCGGCGTGTTCTGCATCATCGAAACGAGGCATCCGCGCGTGCTGGAGCGCATGGTCGACCTCAAGGTCGGCAAGGGCCCCTATTTCACGATCTACCGTCCCTATCACCTGACAAGCCTTGAAGTGCCACTGTCGGCGGCGCGCGCCGTGGTCTACAAACGCGCCGACATGGAGCCCCTCGACCATCCGGTCGCCGAAGCGGTGGCGGTGGCCAAGAGCGATCTCGGCGCGGGCCAATCGCTCGGCATGATCGGCGAGAACGACTATCGCGGCTTCGCCATGACCTGGGAGGACGCCCGCGCCAAGGGCGCGCTGCCGCTCGGGATTGCCGAACGCGCCAAGGTGGTCAAGCCGGTCAAGACCGGCGACTTCCTCACCTATGAAAATTGTGTACCCGACGATTCGATGGTGATAACGCAGATCCGCCGCCGTCTCGACCAGTCGGACGGACAGTTTGTGACCAACGCCGCCTGAACCTTCGGGATCTCCCTGTGATGGACGATGTCGTTATCGGGATCGATGCCTCGACGACGGCGGTGAAGGCAATCGCCTTCACCCGCGACGGCGCGGAGCTGTTCCAGGCGCGCGAGGCCTATCCGCTGGCCAATCCGAAGCCCGGCCATTTCGAGCAGGATGCCGAACATTGGTGGGCAGCCCTCGTCAGTGCACTGAAGCAGGTTGCCGACAAGGTCGGCGCCGCGCGCGTGGCGGCAATTGCCATAGCCCATCAGCGCGAGACCTTCACCCTGATCGATCAGGCCGGCACGCCGCTCATCCCGGCGATCCTGTGGCTTGACGAGCGCGCCCGGCCTCAAGTCGCCAAGCTGTCGGCCGAGCTTGGCCGCGAGACGATCCGCGACTGGAGCGGCAAGCCGCCGGATCCGACGCCGGCGCTCTATGCCATCGCCTGGCTGGCGGAACACCAGCCGCAGGTGCTGGCCAACGCCGCCGCCCTGGTCGATGTTCATGGCTTCTTCGTTCACCGGCTGACCGCACGGCTGGTAACCAGCACGGCAAGTGCCGACCCGCTCGGCTTGCTCGATGTCGCGACAGGCGAATGGCACCCTGAGCTTGTCGCGGCTGCAGGGTTGCAGCCACGGCAGTTGCCGGCGCTGATCGGCCCAGGCGAAATCTGCGGCGGCCTTGCCGAAAGCATTGCCCAGTTGACTGGCCTCAAAGCGGGCACGCCAATTGTCGCCGGCGCCGGCGATGGCCAGGCCATGGGTCTCGGCATGGGCGTCTATGGTGCCGGCAGGAGCTATCTCTCGCTCGGCTCCGGCGTCGTCAGCGGCTGCTATTCCGGCACGGTCACCACATCGGACGCGTTTCGCACGCTGGTCTCGCCGACCGGCTCCGGCTTCATGCTGGAAACCGTGCTGCGCTCGGGCATGCAACTGGTCGACTGGATCGTGCGCACCACCGGCGCGTCTTCCGCGGCAGAACTGGAGAAGGGTGCGGTCGATGTTGCGGCCGGCAGCGACGGTCTTTTGGTCATGCCCTATTGGGCCGGCGTCATGAGCCCCTATTGGGATGGCGCGGCGCGCGGCGCCGTTGTTGGCCTGTCGCTCGACCATGAGCCCAGGCATCTCTTCCGCGCCACGCTGGAAGGCATCGCTTTGGAGCAAGCCATCGCCAGCGAGGCGATGGAGGCCGAAAGCGGCGGCAAGCCGGGAGAGATGATTGCCGCCGGCGGCGGCACCAATTCGGCGCTGCTGATGAAGATCATGGCCAGCGTGCTGGAGCGGCCGCTGTTCGTGTCGCCGGTCAACGAGGCGGCGGCCCTTGGCGCGGCCATGCTGGCGGCTTCGGCGATCGGCTGGTTTGCCTCGCCGGAAGACGCCGCCAAGGCGATGGCGGCGGCGCCGGCCAGGCGTGTCGATCCGGATATGACGCTGGTGCCGGCTTACCGGGCGCGCAAGGCGATCTACCGCGACCTCTATCACGCGACACGCGACATCCACGCGCGGCTCGGTGCGATCTGAGTTCAAGCGCAGCTTGCCTGCGTGAGGCTCCCATGCCCAACCTGCCCAGCTTGCCGATTTTGCGTCCTGCCCGGCCAATGCTAGACTCATCGGGCTCATGAAAGCAGTATTTCACCTTGCCGCCCTGCCCTGGATTGTCGCGCTTGCGGCAGCTCCAATGACGGCGCGTGCGCAGGACGAGCCGCCCTTCGAGGTCACGCTCGACATGGACAATGACGGCAGGATGGATCGGGCCGCGATCGCAGCGGATTCCGACAGCGGGCTGGCGGATCTCTCGATCTATCTGGCTGCCGGCGAAGGAAAGCTCGATCCTTCGCGCAAGCCTGACTTTGTCAAAAGGGCGCTGACGCAGGACCGTATTCTCGGGCTCGAAAGCAAGGGCAAGGGATCGCTTGTCGTCACCTCGTGCTTCGGCTGCGGCGCCAACAAATCATGGGATGCGACGCTGACCATCGTCTGGCGCGGCGGTAAATTCCTTGTCGCCGGCTACAGTCGCGACTGGGACTGGAATGTGCAGAAAGCCGACGGCTCGGTCGGGACGACGCTGGGCGGCTGCGACATCAATTTTCTCACCGGCAAAGGTACCGCTTCAAAGGACCTGGACGACGGCAAACCGGTCGCGGGAAAATTCGTGCCGATCGCACTGGCCGACTGGTCGGACGACAGTCGTCCGGAGCCCTGCGAATTCTGACCGACGCCGACAGCGCTCAACGGTTGAGCAGGCCTTTGGCCGCATCCTCATCGGTAATGAGCACCGAAATCCTGGTGTTGGCGAGCGCGGCGCGCATGACGGCGACCTTCTCCTGACCGCCTGACACCAGGATGATGCTCGGAATATCGGACAGATCCTGCAGCGGATAGGCGCAGACGCGGCGGTTGACCTCATGGTCGACAGAGTGGCCCTCGGCGTCGATGAAATGGCACAAGAGGTCGCCGACCGCGCCGGCCGCCTGCAATTCCTCGAGTTCGCTCGGTTTGATGAAGCCGTAATTGGCGATCGGGCTGTCCTTGGAAAACGAGCCGACGCTGAGCACGGCGATGTTGGCGCGGCGCGCGCGGAAGACGACATCCTGAACGCTGCGCTGACTCATGAAGGCGTCGCGCTGTTCCGGCTTGTCGGCATAGACCGGCACCGGCAGCAGGAAACATTCAGCGCCGATCTTTTCGGCGAACTCCCAGGCGCTTTCGGTCGGGTTGAGCGGCTGCGCGTGGGTGAGGCCGCCGAGCATCGAGACGACCGTCGTCCTGGCAATCGGCCGCCTCGGCAATTCGTTGATGGCGAATTTCAGCGTCCGGCCCCAGCCCAGCGCAATGACGTCGCCGGCATTGACGTTGTCGGCGAGATAGGCGGCAGCCGCGTGGCCGATCATCAGCGGCGCGTTGCTGCGGTCGGCGGCCGACGGCACCACGACCGCCTGGCTTAGCCCAAAGCGCTGCTTCAGGCTCTCCTCGAGCTGCACACATTCGACGACACTGTCGCGAATGCGGAACTGGACAATGCCTTCCTCGCGGGCAGCCGACAGGATCCGGTGCACCTTGATGCGGCCGACGCCAAGAATCTCGGAGATGCGCTCCTGCGTCAGCCCTTCGACATAGTAATGCCAGGCGGCGCGGGCCTTCAGCTCGGCATCGGGGAAGCGCGAGGCCTTCTCATTTTCGACGGTCGCCATGCTCGTGCTCTCCCGCGGCAGATTTCGGAAATCTTTTCCGCAAAGCGCCGCCCCCTGGCCTTCCCTAGGACAAACCGCCCGGTGGCGCAAACCTTCGCCGAATGGCGCAACGGCTCTTGACAATTTTCTAATGAACAGTTTAGCTGAACAAAATTGCATATCAAAGATAAATTGTTCACAGGGAGGTGCCTGGTGAACAAGAGCGGACGGCAGGCCATCGTCGTTTCGCTGACGGAGGAGACGAAGTGGCCGTGAGTAATGATGCAAGCGAGTCGAAGGCTGGCGAGTTGAAAGCCGCGCCCGGCACTCAAGGTGCGACGGCCGCGAAGCTTTCGGCGCTGTTTGCCGGAACCATGGGGCCGCTGATCGGGCTGCTGCTGCTTTGCCTGGCGCTGACGCTGACCACCGACACGTTCCTCACCGTGCGCAACATCCTCAACGTACTTGACCAGATCACGGTGCTCGGCATCATGGCAATCGGGATGACGCTGGTGATCCTGATCGGCGGCATCGATCTCTCGGTCGGCTCGGTGCTGGCGCTGGCCGCCATGGTGATGGGCTTTGTCTCCCACCCCGACTATCTCAATCTCGGCCTTGCGGCCGGCGTCGTCGCAGCACTGGTCGTCGCCGGCCTTTGCGGACTGGTGTCCGGCCTGCTGGTGACCGTCACCCGGCTGCCGCCGTTCATTGCGACGCTGGCGATGATGTCGGTGGCGCGCGGTCTTGCCAACATGATCACCGACGGTTCGCAGATCGTCGGCTTTCCCGACTGGTTCACCAGCCTGTCGATCATCCGCCATTTCGGCTTCCTGTCGGTCACAGTCGGGGTGATGATGGTGCTGGCGATCGTCTTCGCCATCTTCCTCAACTACCGCGCCACCGGCCGCAGCCTTTACGCCATCGGCGGCAGCGCCGAGGTGGCGCGGCTCTCCGGCATTCCGGTGAAGTCGCTGACCAACTGGGTCTATGCCATCTGCGGCGTGCTTGCGGGTCTTGCAGGCATTGTGCTTGCCGCGCGGCTGGATTCGGTCCAGCCGAGTTCCGGCCTCGGCTATGAGCTCGACACCATCGCGGCGGTGGTGATCGGCGGCGCCAGCCTCTCGGGCGGCGTCGGTTCGATCGGCGGCACAGCGGTCGGCGTGCTCATCATCGGCGTGCTGCGCAACGGCCTCAATCTGCTCGGCGTCTCGCCCTTCATCCAGCAGGTGGTGATCGGCGTGGTGATCGCGCTGGCCGTCGCCAGCGACACCTGGCGGCGCAGGGCGCGATAGAGAGCGGGGCACAATTGAGAATTCGCCCGGAACGTCCGGGCGATAGACGGATCGGTCGATCCGAAACTGGGATGTTCCAAGGGGCGCGATGCGCTGGCGGGACAGTTTGACTATCAACGGAGGAAACACATGCTCACCAAACGTTCACTGCTGCTCGCCGCTGCCGCAATCATTCCCCTGCTCGGCCTGACCGACATGGCCTCGGCCAAGGACGCCAAGAAACTCGGCCTCGCCGTCGCCAATCTGCAGGCCGACTTCTTCAACCAGATCAAGCAGTCGGTCGAAGCCTACGGCAAGGAGAAGGGCATCGAGATCGTCACCGTCGACGCCAAGGGCGATTCAGCGACCCAGGTCAGCCAGGTGCAGGATCTGATCACGCAGAACATCGACGCGCTGATCTACATTCCGGCCGGCGCCACAGCCGCCACCGTGCCGACCAAGACCGCCAAGGCCGCCGGCATTCCGGTGATCAATGTCGACCGCAACGCCGACGGCGCGCCCGGCGACACCTTCATCGCCACCAACAGTGTCGCCTCGGCGCAGGCGGTGTGCGACTACATCGCCAAGCAGGCCGGCGGCAAAGGCGAACTGATCATCATCCACGGCCAGAAGGGCACCACGCCGGAAGTCGACCGTTCCAAGGGTTGCGGCGAAGCGCTCAAGGCCTATCCCGATATCAAGGTGGTCGGCGAATTGTGGAGCGAAGGCTGGCACCAGGACGAAGGCTTCAAGCTGACGCAGGACCTGCTGCAGTCGCATCCCGATGTCTCCATCGTCATCGGCCAGGCCGATGCGCTGGCGCTGGGTGCGGCACAGGCGGTCAAGGTCGCCAATCCCGGCCACAAGGTCTGGGTTGCCGGCTTCGATGGCGACGTGGCCGCGCTCAAGGCGCTGAAGGACGGCGTGTTCGACGTCACCGCGACGCAGCAGACGCAAGGCATGGGCCGTCTCGCCGTCGATGCGGCGATCAAGCTGGTGGCCGGCGAAAGCGTTCCGGCCGAGCAGCTGCAGGATGCGACGCTGACCACCAAGGACAATGTCGAGCAGTTCATCGCCAAGCATCCGTAACGACCGGCACCGCTTTAGAGAGCACCACGATGTCTCCTGATCCTCGCCACAGCGAAAGCCCGCACAACGGGCTCTTCGTCAACGGCCTTTGCAAGAGCTACGGACCGGTCCAGGTCCTGGCCGATGCAAGCTTTGAGGTGCGGCCGGGCGAGGTTGTGGCGCTGCTCGGCGAAAACGGCGCCGGCAAGTCGACGGTGTCCAATATCATCGCCGGCTCGACCCGGCCCGACGCGGGCACCATCATCTGGCGGGGGAAGCCCTATTCCCCCGCCTCGCCTGCCGCGGCAATCGATGCCGGTGTGGGCATGATCCATCAGGAACTGAAGCTGCTGCCGGATCTGTCGGTGGCGGAAAACGTCTATGTCGGGCGCCTGCCGATGCGCGGCGGCCGCATCGACCGCGCCGAGATGAACGCCAAGGCCTCGGCGCAGTTGAAGCGGCTTGGCCTCGACGTCTCGCCCGAGCGCAAGGTGGGCACGCTGCGCATCGCCGCCCAGCAACAGGTCGAGATCGCCAAGGCGTTGACGCTCAATGCCGAATTGCTGATCTTCGACGAACCCACCGCAGCGCTCGGCGGCGAGGAAACGGAGCTTTTGTTCCAGCAGATCCGCAAGCTCAAGGCGGAGGGCATGTCCTTCATCTACATCAGCCATCGTCTCGACGAGATCGCGCAGATTGCCGACCGCGTGGTTGTGATGCGCGACGGACGCATCGTCGCCCGCCACGAGCGCGCCGATATTCCCGTGCGCACAGTGGTGGAGCAGATGGTCGGCCGCTCGGTCGAACGGATGTTCCCGCATCTGTCGTCGCCGCGCGAGGAGACGCTGCTCGAGGTCGACAACCTGTCCTCGCCGGAGAAGAGCTTCAACAACGTTTCCTTCTCGGTCAAAGCAGGCGAGATCCTCGGCATTGCCGGGTTGATCGGCGCCGGCCGCACCGAACTGGTGCGGGCGATCGCCGGCGCCGATCCGATCTCGTCGGGCTCGGTGCGCGTTGCCGGCAAACCGGTGCATCTCAGCGGGCCAGCGGCAGCCATCAAGGCCGGCGTCGTGCTGGTGCCGGAAGACCGCAAGGCGCAAGGCGTGGTGCTCGACCAGACCATCGGCGAGAATCTGGCGTTCGGCAATTTCGACCATGTCGCGCCGAAGGGCTGGGTGTTCCCGAAAGCGGTGCAGAAATTCGCCGAGGCCGGCATCTCCCGTCTCGGCGTCAAAGGCAAGCCGAACCAGGCGGTGTCGAAACTGTCCGGCGGCAACCAGCAGAAGGTGATCATCGCCAAATGGGTGTCGCGGCCGCCAAAAGTGTTCATCCTCGACGAGCCGACGCGCGGTATCGATGTCGGCGCGCGTGCGGCGATCTACGACGTGATCGCCGACCTCGCCCGTTCCGGCATGGCGGTGGTGGTGGTGAGCTCCGACCTCGAGGAGGTGCTGGGTCTGTCGCACCGGGTGCTGGTGCTGAGCCGCGGCCGCCAGCGCGGCATTCTCGGCCGCAGCGAGGCCAGCAATGTCGCGGTGATGGAACTCGCCACGAGCTGAGGACAGGAGTCGGAACAAAGCGCAGCAGGTGGTATCCTCCCAAGGACCGGACCGCGCGGGGCGCCAGCAAAGACTGGCGCCCCTTCATTTCAGGCGGCCGGCAGTTGGAGCAGAGGGACCGACGATGAAACTATTCGATCTTCACGGAGACGTGGCACTGGTGACCGGCGCCGGCAGCGGCATCGGGCAAGCGATCGCCATTGGACTGGCCGAAGCCGGCGCCGATGTCGTGTGTTTCGGCCACACCTCAAAGGGCGGGCTGGACGAGACCGCGCACAGGATTTCGGCACTTGGCCGCAAGGCACTGGTGCTAACCGGCACGGTGACGTCTGAGGCTGACCTTGCAGCGGCGATCGAGCGCACCGAAAAAGAACTCGGCGCACTGACAATTGCTGTCAACAATGCCGGCATTGCCGGTGCGGAGGCGGCCGAGACGCTGCCGCTGGAGAAGTGGCAGAAAATCTACGACGTGAATGTCAGCGGCGTGTTCCTGTCCTGCCAGGCCGAAGCGCGCGCCATGCTGACGCGGCGCAAGGGCTCGATCATCAACATCGCCTCGATGTCGGGTTCGATCGTCAATCGCGGCCTGACCCAGGCGCATTACAATTCGTCAAAGGCGGCGGTCATCCACATGTCGAAAAGCCTCGCCATGGAATGGGCCGATCGCGGCCTGCGCGTCAATGTGGTGAGCCCAGGCTACACGCTGACGCCGATGAACAAGCGGCCGGAGGTCGCCGAACAGATCAAGATCTTCGAACGCGACACGCCCATGGGGCGCATGGCGACGCCGGAAGAAATGGTCGGCCCGACCGTGTTCCTGGCCAGCCGCGCCGCGAGTTACGTCACCGGCATCGACCTGATCGTCGATGGCGGCTTTGTCTGCTGGTAGGAGAAGAAAAGTGCAGAAGCGTTTTGAAGGCAAGACTGCGGTCATCACCGGCGCGAGCGGCGGCATCGGCGCGGCGATGGCGAAGCGCTTCGCCGAGGAAGGTGCCGCGGTCGTGGTCAGCGCCATCGATGCCCGCGTCGAGGACGTCGCCGCCGGCCTGAAAGCAGCGGGCGCCAAGGTCGCGTCGATGCGCATGGACGTGACCAGGAAGGATGAGGTTACAGCGCTTTACGATCTCGCCGAGAAGGAATTCGGCCGTGTCGACATTTCGGTGCAGAATGCCGGCGTCATCACCATCGCCCGGATCGAGGCGATGACCGAGGCCGAGTGGGACAAGGTGATGGCCGTCAACACCAAGGGCGTGTTCCTGTGCTGCCAGGAAGCGATCGCGCGCATTCGCAAGCATGGCGACGGCGGCCGGCTGATCAACACGGCATCGGGCCAGGCGCGGCAGGGTTTCATCTACACGCCGCACTATGCGGCGTCGAAGTTCGGCGTCGTCGGCATTACCCAGAGCCTGGCCAAGGAAGTCGCCAAGGAAAAGATCACCGTCAACGCGATCTGCCCCGGCATTATCGACACCGACATGTGGGCTTACAACGACGCCGCCTGGGGCAAGCTGATGGGTGACTACAAGCCCGGCGAGCTGATGGCCGAATGGGTGAAGAACATCCCGATGGGGCGCGCCGGCAGCGGCGAGGACGTGTCCGGCCTGGTCAGCTTTCTCGCCAGCGACGACGCCACCTACATCACCGGCCAAACCATCAATGTCGATGGCGGCCTGATCATGTCGTGAACGTCAGCTCTGGCGGTTGGCAATCGACCAGTCTGAAATTCCGCAGTGCACAGGGCATCAGCCGTTGCGCCGCATGAACGTTGGTATATATAATTTCATCTCATGAAACGGCCTTGGCGAGCTCGCCGGCCGAGACCATGGGACCTTGATGGCTCGCACGTCTGAGAGCGCCGCTGGAGCGGC
The DNA here is from genome assembly GCF_040320135.1 of Mesorhizobium sp. M0772. Lineage (NCBI taxonomy): Bacteria > Pseudomonadati > Pseudomonadota > Alphaproteobacteria > Hyphomicrobiales > Phyllobacteriaceae > Mesorhizobium > Mesorhizobium sp. M0772. Next base: position 68,208 of record NZ_JAMYPB010000022.1, read on the forward strand.
GATCGATCTGTTGACGATTGCTCACGCAGCAATCCATCCGATGCCATGACGCGGGCCCGCCCGGCATCACATAAACACCAAGTCGAGCAACCATTTCGCCTGCGCAAGTTGCGGCCGCGGCAATGGCATGGTGCGAACGAACTTGCGCAACGACCCGCCTTTCCAACACAATCAAGAAAAGACGCAAGAAGGGAACGGTCAAGAAATTTCCACATGGTTTGACAGGAGAACAAGCATGTCATTTCGCAGTGTGATTTCGAACCTATCAATGGCAGCCCTTGCACTCGCCGCCGCAAGTGCGCTTACATCACCGGTCCACGCAGCAGCACCTGAATCCAACGACCCGATCAAGATCGCGCTGTTCGACTGGACCAGCGTCAACCTCAACGCCAAGATCCTTGGCGGCATCCTCGAAAAGCTTGGCTACACCGTCGAGTATCCCACCGCCGACTACCTCTCCAGCCTGACCACCGGTCTCACCAATGGCGACCTCGATGTCGGCCTGGAGTTCTGGGACACGACGGCCGGCGAAGCGATGAAGGCTTCAGACGCCACCGGCCAGACCGAGCGGCTGGGCAAGCTCGGGCCGAAGGCCAAGGAGGAATGGTGGTTTCCCGAATATATGAAGGAGAAATGCCCCGGCCTGCCCAATTGGGAAGCGCTGAAGGACCCGAAATGCGCCGAGGCGTTCTCGACAGCGGAGACGGCGCCGAAGGGCCGCTATCTCGGCGGCCCGGTAACCTGGGAAGGCTTTGACGACGAGCGCGTCGAGGCGCTGAAGCTGCCCTTCACCGTCATCCATGCCGGCACCGACGCGGCGATGTTCGCCGAGTTGGACTCGGCCTATCAGCGCAAGGCGCCGATCATGCTGTGGATCTATTCGCCGCATTGGGCGCCGGCCAAGTACAAGGGCGAGTGGGTCGAATTCCCGGAGTATACGCCCGAGTGCTACACCGACCCGAAATGGGGCACCAACCCGGATGCCAAATATGATTGCGGCAAACCGCATGGCGAAATCTGGAAATACTCCTGGTCCGGCATGAAGGACAAATGGCCGGTCGCCTACAAGGTGGCCAAGGCGTACACGATCGACACCGATGAGCTCAACAAGATGAGCGGCGAGATCGACCTCGGCGGCAAGACGCCCGAAGATGTCGCCGCCGCCTGGATCGCCGCCCACGAAGCCGACTGGAAAGCCTGGGCGCAGTGATCGCCTGACTGGAAGCCAGACCCGGCCCTAGCGGCCGGGTCTTATCTCCATTTTCCAGAAGGACCATTGGATGACGGAAGCGACTGAACCGCAGGCAACTGGCACGCCGGAGGATGTGCGGCCGATAAAGCTTGCCTGCCGTAATGTCTGGAAACTGTTCGGATCGAACGCGGCCAGCTTCATCCGCGAGCGTGCCGGCAAGGCCAGCATGGCCGATGTCGCTGCCGCCGGACTGGTCGGCGCGGTGCGCGCCGTCGATCTCGAAATCCGCCAGGGCGAGATTTTCATCATCATGGGGCTGTCCGGCTCCGGCAAGTCGACGCTGGTGCGCTGCATGTCGCGGCTGGTCGAGCCGACCTACGGCAAGGTCGAATTCGAAGGCAACGACCTGCTCAAGATTTCCGATGCGGCGCTGATCGAACTGCGGCGTCATCGCATGGGTATGGTGTTCCAGAATTTTGCGCTGCTGCCGCATCTTAACGTGCTCGACAACATTGCCTTTCCCCTGAGCATCCAGGGCCAGGACCGACCGACGCGCGAAGCGAGAGCGCGGGAGGTGATCGATCTCGTGGGCTTACGCGGCCGCGAGCATTTCTATCCGCGCGAACTCTCCGGCGGCCAGCAGCAGCGCGTCGGCATTGCCCGCAGCCTCGCGACCAAGCCGGAGATCTGGTTCCTCGACGAGCCGTTCTCGGCGCTTGACCCATTGATCCGCCGCGAGATGCAGGACGAGCTGATGCGGCTGCAGACCATGCTGCACAAGACCATCGTTTTCATCACCCATGATTTCGACGAGGCGATCAGGCTGGCCGACCGCATCGCCATCATGAAGGACGGCGAGGTCATCCAGATCGGCACACCGGAGCAACTGGTGGTCAATCCGGCGACCGACTATGTCACCGAATTCACCCGGGATGTCGACCGCGCCAAGGTGATTTCGGCGCGCAGCCTGATGCGTGCCCTGGATGGCTCCGAGCATGGCGGCACGGTTTCGCCCGACGCCAGGATCGCCAGCTTCTCGGCCAGCATCGTCGCTTCGGGAAAACCGTTCGCGGTGGTCAACGGCAGCGGCAAGTCGATCGGCGAGGTGACGCCGCAAGCCGTGATCGGACTGCTGGCCGGCATCGACAAGCAAAGAGCCGGCGCATGACGGTGACTGCAAGCGCCAGCCAAACGAGGCCACCGGTTCAGCGCTGGCTGCTGATCTGGGCGCTGGCGCTGGCCGCCGTGCTGGTGGTATTCCTGCTGCAGGAGAGGCTGCCATGGGCGGTCGACTATCCGGCCGATGCGGTCGTTCCCGTCGCCGACTGGGTCAGTGCGCTGATGCGCTGGATCAAGTCGAACTTGTCCTGGCTGACCCGCTCGATCACCGCGGTGCTCGGCGTTCCCCTCGATTTCGCGCTCGACCTGCTGGCCAAGAATTTCAAGATCGGTCACGGTGCCGATGCCTATGTCCTGCCGCGCCTGTCCTGGATCGGCGTCTGCGCCGCCGCGTTCATCGCCGGGCACGCCGCGGGCGGTAGAAAGCTTGGCATGCTGGTCGGCGGCTGCTTCCTCTACACCGCGCTGTTCGGCCAATGGACCAGCGCCATGCTGACGCTGGCGCTGATTTCCATCGCGGTGCCGTTCTGCATCGTCACCGGCCTGTTCGCCGGCATCTGGGCGTGGCGCAAGCCATGGGCCGAGCGGCTGATCATCTCCCCTGCCCTCGATTTGATGCAGACCATCCCGACCTTCGCCTATCTCATCCCGATGCTGCTTTTGTTCGGCAACAGCCCGGTCTCGGCGATGATCGCCACCGCCATCTTCGCCACGCCGCCGATGGTGCGGGCAACGATGCTGGGTCTGTCGCGGGTGCCGTCAGAGATCGATGATTTCTCAGAGATGGCCGGCTGCACGGCGCGGCAGAAATTGTGGCGCGTGCTGCTGCCATCGGCGCGGCCGACGCTGATGGTCGGCGTCAACCAGGTGATCATGCTGGCGCTCAACATGGTCATCATCGCCTCGATGATCGGCGCCGGCGGCCTCGGCTACGACGTGCTGCTGGCGCTGCGTGCGCTGAAGGTCGGCGAAGCGATGGAAGCCGGGCTCGCCATTGTGGCACTCGCCATCGGGCTCGACCGGTTGAGCCAAGCCATCGCCCACGAACAGGCGAAGGGCCACGTTCAACGGCAGGCGAACCAGAGCTTTTGGCGGCGCTATCCCAATCTGTCGCTGGCCATCGCCATCCTGGTCGTGACGACGCTGCTCGGCCTGTTCGTACCGGCATTCGCAGCGGTGCCGAAGGCGATCACCTTCACCACCGCGCCACTGTGGAAGGCGGCGGTCAACTGGGTGACGATCAACTTCTTCGACGTGATCGAAGCGTTTCGCGTGGCGCTCATCCTCAATGTACTGAACCCGCTGCGCGCCTTCTGCGAAGGCTTTCCGTGGCTCGGCGCAGTGGCCCTGCTCGGCCTCGCCGGCTACCAGCTCTCAGGCCTGCGTCTCGCCGCCCTCGTCGCCGCGCTGACCGCCTTCTGCGCCGTCACCGGCCTTTGGGAAAAGACCATGGCGACGGTTTATCTCTGCGGCATCTCGGCCTTCATCGCCTGCCTGATCGGCATTCCGATCGGTCTGATGGCCGCCCGCAGCGACCGCTTCGAAAAGATCGTCACGCCCATCATCGACACGCTGCAGGTGCTGCCGTCCTTCTGCTTCATCATTCCGGTGGTGATGCTGTTCCGCGTCGGCGACGTGACCGCCATGATCGCCACCGTCGCCTTCGCTGTGGTGCCGGCGATCCGCTACACCAATCACGGCATCCGGCAAGTGCCGCCGGCGCTGATCGAGGCGGCGAAGGTTTCCGGCTGCACGCCGCGCCAGACCTTCTTTCGGGTACAATTGCCAATGGCGCTTCCCGAAATCATGCTCGGCGTCAACCAGACGATCCTGATGGCGCTGGCGATGATCATCATCTGCGCCATGGTCGGCACACGCGACCTCGGCCAGGAAGTCTTCATCGCGCTGTCCAAGGCCGATTCCGGACGCGGCATTGTCGCGGGTCTCGCCATCGCTTTCATCGGCATCGTCGCAGACCGGCTGTTCAATGCCTGGACGGCGAAGGCGCGGGCAAGACTAGGATAATTGTTGAATGTCCAATCCCGGCGAACCGCCTTTTTGCCGTACTCGTCTTCGACATGGCCAAGACCGGCGAGCCGGACGGGGAGCACGTAGTTTCGGGGTTTGACACGCTGGAGGCGGCGACGTCCTACGCCATTGCGCGGGTTCGCGCCTCGGTGGAGGAGTTGCGCAAGCCCGGCATCGCCACTGCTGAGCTTCGCCAGCTCTGGCAGCTCTATGGCGAAGACTGTTCGGTGCTGAACGCCGGAGTGCGCGGCAGCGATCTACTCGACGATTTCATTGCGACGCCGGCGACGCCAGCCGAGTGCAACTGGCAGGCGCTGGCGCCCAGGCTGCGCCGCTTCCGCGCCTCGCTGCTGATCTCCAACGGCAACAACGAATCCGTCTGGGCGGGCGGCTTCTTTCGCTCGACCTACAGGCTGACGCGAGACGGCCTCCTCGAGCGCTTTGGCGACGACGCCATTGCCGCCTTCAAAGCCAAGGGGATCGAGCCGGCGGAGCCGACGAAGCTCATGGTCGCCAATTACTTCGAGCTTCCCGACCCGCCCTACCCGCCGCCAGGCTTGACGCTGCGATCCTGGAAGGTCGAGGTCGGTCTTGTCTGCCACGACGTGAAGTTCGGTGGCGACGCCGCCGGAATCTTCGCCTGGCCGCAAGAGCCGACCGACTGGGCGCTCAGAACCATGCAGTTCCTGCTGATGGCCGACATGATGGCCATGCGCGGCGATGGCCCCGACTGGGCCAACGACTGCGAGATACTAACCGCCAAGGTGACCGAGACGGAGGCGCCTCCCGACTATCCGCTGGATTGAAGTGATGATCATCACCTGCCCCGTGGCGGGCACACGCGATCTCGGCCAGGAAGTGTTGATCGCACTGTCCAAAGTCGCGGCATTGTCGCGGGCTGGCAACAACCTGCCATCGACATCATCGCGGTCGGTCGTCGACCCCTGAGCCGCGAAAGCTCAAGCACGGCTCGGATAGAACGGTTTCGCCTCTTCTGGAGTTCGCCTCTTCTGGAAATAGCAGGCCGCGCTCCAGCTCTTGACTTTGACGCATTTTCGCGCGGAAAGCTGCTTCATCCTCGACCAGCCTGAGCTTGCTGCCGAATGCCCGATCAGCGCGAACCGCCTTTTACTGTCGTCGTCTTCGACATGGCCAAGACCGGCGAGCATGTGGTTTCGGGGTTTGAGACGTTGGACGCGGCTACGTCCTACGCGATTGCTCGGGTTCGCGCCTCGGTGGAAGAGCTGCGCAAGCCTGGCATCGCAGCAGCCGAGCTCCGGCGGCACTGGCATATCCGTGGTGAGGATTGCACGGTGCTGAACGCCAATGTGCGCGGCAGCGATCTGCTTGACGATTTCATCGCGACGCCGGGGACACCGGCCGAATGCGACTGGCGGGCGCTGGCGCCACGACTGCGCCGTTTCTACGCCGCTGTGAACGTCTTCAACAACGATGGCAAATCTATCCGGGTCAGCGGCTTTTTCCGCGCGACCTACCGGTTATGGCACGCTGGCCTGCTCGCACGATTTGGCGACGACGCCATCGCCTCCTTCAAAGCCAAAGGCATCACGCCGGCAGTGCCGACGAGAGTCTCGGTCGACCATCACTTCGAGCAGCCCGATCCGCCGCGCCCGCCGCTCAGCGATGTCAGGCCGTTGCTGTCGTGGAAGGTCGAGATCGATTTCGGATGCACCGATGTGAGGTTCGGCGCCAAAACCGACGGCGTCTTCGCCTGGCCCGAGGAGCCGACCGGCCGGGCACTCAACGACATGACACATCTGCTGATGGCTGACAGACTGTCCATGTACGGCACCGGCCCGGAGGGCGCCTATTATAGCGAATTGGTGTGGGTCAAGGTGACGGAGACCGATGCGGCTCCCGACTACCCTCTGAATTGAAACTGGGCCGGTGCCGGCGCATTGTTTTGCATCACGCCGACCTATTCCGCCGCCACGCCCTTCACCTGGAGATAGCTTTCCATCGAGTCGTCCAGCGCCTGCAGCCAGGGCGTATGGTGCAATGGCGCCATGGTGCCGGTCATCAGCGAGCGGTAGGCGTGGTCGCGGAAGCTCATAATGTCTTCCGCCTTGTGGTGCTCCCACTCCATGAAGGTCTGGTTGACCGCCTCGACGTCGAAGCCGGGATAGTCGGTCTGGTCCATCAATTCCTTGGTGTAGTCGCCCTGGAACCAGATCATCTGCTCGGCGTCTTCCAGCGTCTCTTCGCGTGCCCGCCACTTGGCGCCGTGCTCGGCCATCGCCTGTACCGACGGCAGCTTGATACGGCCCATGATGACGTCGCGGGCGAACCAGGCCTGGGCGTCGAACATGTTGAAAGTGTAGAACTGGTCCTGCATGCCGATATAGGACAGTTTCGGGTTCTTCTCCCACACGACGCCCTCATAGAGCCCGTCCGGCCACATGCGATTGGCGGTCTTCAGTTTCAGCTCTTCCGTGAGGAACGGGAAGGAATGCAGGTAGCCGGTGCACAGGATGATGGCGTCGACGTCCTTGGTGGTGCCATCCTTGAAGTGCGCCGTCTTGCCGACGACCTTCTGCAGCAGCGGTACTTCCTTCCAGTTCTCCGGCCATTTGAACCCCATCGGTTTGGAGCGGTAGCTGGAAGTGATCGATCTGGCGCCGTATTTGTAGCACTGCGAGCCGATGTCCTCGGCAGAATAGGAGCGGCCGATGATCAGTATGTCCTTGCCCTTGAACTCCATGGCATCGCGGAAATCATGGCTGTGCAGGATACGGCCGTTGAACGTCGAAAAGCCTTCGAAATAGGGAACGTTGGGAACCGAGAAATGCCCTGAGGCAACGACGACATTGTCGAACTCCTCGGAGTAGGTGACGTCGTTCGTGCGGTCATGCGCGGTGACGGTGAATTTTCTCGTCTCGTCCGAGAAGGTCACCATGCGCACCGGACTGTTGAAGCGCACCCATTTGCGTAGGCCTGATTTCTCGACCCGGCCCTTGATGTAATCCCACAGCACCGCGCGTGGCGGGTAGGAGCCGATGGGACGGCCGAAATGCTCCTCGAATGTGTAGTCGGCGAATTCCAGGCACTCCTTCGGTCCGTTCGACCAGAGGTAGCGGTACATCGAGCCGTGGACGGGGTCGCCATGCTCGTCGAGGCCGGTGCGCCAGGTGTAGTTCCACAGGCCGCCCCAGTCCGACTGCTTTTCGAAGCAGACGATTTCGGGGATCTCGGCGCCCTTGTCGGCAGCCGACTTGAAGGCCCTGAGCTGGGCCAGACCGGATGGCCCCGCTCCAATGACGGCAACGCGCGTTTTCATGGCAGGCCTCCCGGTGTCATTCGATTTTTGGAATTGCTCTTACGAAACAAATTTCACTCACAGGACAGTAATTGCCTCTTGGATGCTGTCAACAGGCCTTGTGGCGAAACCGCGTTTCGCCCCAGCGGATTTCCGGAAAAACCGATGACGGCGCAAATCCGGTGCGGACACCATTCGACTTAACGGGCTTGCTGCGCGGTTGCGTTTCTGTATCGGCACCGAATATGTTCACCTGGAGTGAAATAAAGTCACAGGGATTCGGGGGCGAGATGGCGAAGACAAGTTCCGACTCCAAGACTGCTTCGACAAGGGCAAAGCCACCGGCAAAGGCCTCCGTGGACGGAAAACCCATCCGCGCGCCGCTGACGCAGAATCCGCACGCCATTCGCGACACCCGCGAAAAAGTGCTGGAGGTGGCGATCGGGCGCGAGGTGCGCGCCTTCCGCAAGAAGCTCGGCATCACCGTTGCCGATCTCGCCGTCGCCACTGACATTTCGCTGGGCATGCTGTCGAAGATCGAGAACGGCATCACCTCGCCGTCGCTGACCACACTGCAGGCGCTGTCGAGGGCGCTCGGCGTTCCCGTCACCGCCTTCTTCCGCCGATTCGAGGAAGAGCGCAGCGCCGTCTTCGTCAAGGCCGGCGAAGGCCTCGATGTCGAACGCCGCGGCACCCGCGCCGGCCATCAATACAATCTGCTCGGCCATATCGGCTCCAACACCAGCGGCGTCGTCGTCGAACCCTATCTGATCACACTGACCGAGGATTCGGATGTGTTCCCGACCTTCCAGCATGAGGGCATGGAATTCCTCTATATGCTGGAGGGCGAGGTGGTGTACCGGCACGGCAGCAACCTCTATCCGATGAAGCCCGGCGACAGCCTGTTCTTCGACGCCGATGCGCCGCACGGGCCGGAGCAACTGACGAAACTTCCGATGCGGTATCTGTCGATTATTTGCTATCCGCAGAGCGCGGGGTAGGAGTTCGATCTTCCCTTGATCCTCTCGTGCGGAGATCAGTAGTTTCGCGACGGCCCCTCCTCTGCAACATCGGCGATTGGCGAAAGCCGACGTGACATCCGATCTCCCCACTTGAGGGGGAGATGTCCGGCAGGACAGAGGGGGGCGAACCGCGATGACGCATAATCTGGTTTCCGCCAACAACCGCCGCAATGCGCGCAGAATGCGCAAGCTGATGACCGATGCCGAACTCAAGTTTTGGAACGAGATCAGGGCACACAGGCTGATGGGACTGAAGTTTCGGCGCCAGATGCCTATCGATGGCCATATCGTCGATTTTGCGTGCCCGGACAAAAAGCTGATCATCGAGCTTGATGGTTCCCAGCATGGCCAAGCCGAAACGTCGGAATCGGACGCCGCAAGAACCGCCAAGTTTGAAGCTCTGGGCTGGACGGTCCTGCGCTTCTGGAACGACGATGTCATTCGCGATATCGACAATGTCTGCCAGCATATCGTGATTGTGGCTGGGCTGAGCGGCGCGCCGTGAGCTTCGCCGAAGCGCTGGGATGGACATTGGGCAAGGGCCGGCACTCTACGGCGCCCCCCTCTGCCCTGCCGGGCATCTCCCCCTCTTGGGGGGAGATCAGCAGCTTTGTGGGCAGCTTTAGTCCGGCCCGAACCCCGGTGACGTAGCACTGCCATCATCCAGCTTCGACAGCCATTCGAGCAGCGTCGGCCGATACCGCGTCAGGCCCTTGTAGGTGGCCAGCTCTTCCGGCAAATCCCGGATCACCCGGTGCAGTCGTCTTGCCCATTTCGGCTGTGTCACCAGTTCGTCCGTCTTGATGAGATAGCAGCGGATCGGGAAGACGATGCCGTTCGAGCGCGGCAGGCGCCAGAAGCTTTGCAGTTCGACGCGCAGATGCACCTTGTCGCCGACATTTTCGGGCGTCACCGTCGCGCGGTCCGGGCCCCATTTGTGGTAATTCTCCGGGCTGGTGTCGAGGCGCGGGTTGATGGTCATCGTCCAGTTGAGACGCCGCGCCGGCTTGCCCTGCTGGATGTTGGTGAGGAACTTCAGCGCCCTGACGAAAATCCCCTTCTCATGCGCCAGCGGCACCGGCGCGTGCCATTCGAAGAAATTCATGCCGATGTCGAAATCGAGCGACCAGTCGGCCTGAGTGGTGACCATGCCGGCGTCCATCCAAAGATTGCCGTCGCGCTGATCGAGAATGCAGAAATCACCCTGGCTCTGGCGGGTGATGTACTCCATCGGCCCGTAAGGCAGTGTCGAGGTGTCGCCGAAGGTGAAGGTGTCGTCGATGCCGAGCGGCCGGTTGATCCAGCGCCAGCGGTCGCCGTCGCGGGTCAGGGTGAAATGCTCGGGATAGCCAAGTGCCTGTTGCTCCATCAAAAGTTCGAGCAGGTCCCAGCCGGCCAGCGTCATATGCGGCAGCGACTGGCAGCGCAGCGGATCGTCGGCCAGCACCAGTGCACGGTCCTGCATCTCGGCGACATAGTGCTCGTCGACGTCGATCAGGTTTTCCAGAACGCTGCCCTTGGGGCCGACGACATGCGGCTCGATGTTGACCGCATACATGTAGGCGTCTTCGTGGAACGGGAACGGAAATCGCCTGATGTGTTCCGGGCTGTTCTTGAAGGTGAAATCGTCCCGAAACGTTTCCTTGCGAAAGGTGATGCCCAAGCTCGCCTCCTATCTTTCCAGGACCAGCGACTTGCCTTCGAAGCGCGACACGCACGGCATGATCTTGCAGCCGGAACGATGGTCTTCCTCGCTGAGCCAGTGGTCGTTGTGGATGAACTTGCCGTCATACGAGACGACGTTGGTCTCGCACTGGCCGCAGACACCGCCGCGGCAGAGATAGGGCGGATCGACGCCGGCGGCCTCGATCGCTTCGAGCAGGCTCTGCTGCTCGCCGACGCGGATGGTCTTGCCGCTGACGGCAAGTGTGACGTCGAACGGCAGGCCGGGCTGAGGTGCCGCGAAATGCTCGTAGTGCACGGTCTCCGCCGGCCAGCCGAGAGCCGCAGCGCGCTCGCGCACCCAGTTGATCATGCCGGCCGGGCCGCAGACATAGAGATGGGTGCCGAGCGGCTGCGAGGACAAGAGACGGTCGAGTTCGATGCGCTCGTCGCGGTCGTCGTGATAGAGCCGGACGCGACGGCCATAGCGCTCCTGCAGCACATCGGCATAGGTGCCGAGCGAGGCGGTGCGGCAGGTGTAGTGGAGCTCGAAATTGCCGCCGGACCCGGCGAGCTGCGCGGTCTGCGCCATGAACGGCGTGATACCGATGCCGCCGGCAAGCATCAGATGCTTCTTGGCCCTGAGGTCGAGCGAGAACAGATTGACGGGGTAGCTGACCACCATCTCCAGGCCGGGGTTGACGCTCCGGTGCATGAACAACGAGCCGCCGCGGCCGACATCGTCGCGGCGCACCGAGATGGTGTATTCGCGGGTGTCGAGCGGCGATCCCATGAGCGAATAGGGATTGAGCCTTGTGCGGTCGCCATCGCGCATCTCGACCACGACATGGGCGCCGCCGGAAAAGGTCGGCAAAAGCTCACCGTCACGGCGGCGGAAATGGAAGCGCGTCACCAGTTCGTTGACCGGGACGACGTCGCTGACGACGACATCGAGCTTGGTGGTGCCGGTGCTCATGGGAAGACCTCCTCGATGGGAGGAATCTCCGAGCGATCCTCGGCATTTATGCAGACGCCCTGGAATGCTGCCAGCCGTCGCGAATAATGATCGCGCACCAGAAGCAGCAGGCCGCAATGCGCGCAGGTGGCCGGCTGCGTCGTCACATTTTCGGTGATGCCTTTGCAATGCACGCACTGCATGCGCCGCGCCAATGAGCCGCGATGCTCGGTCTGCATGGAGGTATGATCGATGCCGGCTTCGAGCGCCACCTGCATGGCTTTGCCGATCAGCCCTTCGGTGCCGGCGAGATAGAGGCGCAGGCCCATATGCGCGTTGGCAAGCGTCTGCTTCAGCCGGGGCAGCAGGCTGGCGAAGGTTGGCGCGACATGAAATTGCGCGGACTTCAGTGCCTCAAGAGCGGCAACGTGCTTGCCGTCGGCCCCGGGAATGAAGACGATTTCGGCGCCGTCGAAGAAGCCGGGGGGCGCCGTCCTTGCCATATCGACGATCGCCAGCGCGCCTTCCGCATCCGCCACGAAAAGATGATGCTTGCCGGGCTGCGGGGACAGGGTTCCGTAAATGGGCCGGCTGATGATCGTTTTGGCTGCCATTCTCTACTTCGTACCTCGAAACCCCTCGCTGTCGATTGTGCCTCAGCCTTTCGCCGTGCGCTTGGTCTTTTTGGGATCGTCGAAGGGCAGAGGCTGCGCCGTCGCCCTGATCGAACCGCTCTTGTTGCGGATCTCGAGCTTGGTGTCCTTGACCGCGCAGTCGACGTCGAGGCGGGCGATGCCCATCGATTTCTCGACCAGCGGCGAATACATGGCGCAGGTCACCACGCCGACCTGTTTGCCGTCGTGATAGACCGGTGCGCCTTCGTCGGCCGGTTCCTTGCCGTCGAGCAGAACGCCGTAGATCTTGAAGCGCTCCTTGCCCTTGAGGCGGTAATGCTCTTCGGCGCCACGAAAGCCGGTCTTGCCGGGGCTGACGGTGAAGTCGAGGCCGAGCTCCCACAGCGTGTCGCCGGGGCCTTCGTTCTCGAACGGATATTTCTGCGAGTTGTCATAGGGATAAAACAGCAAATAACTTTCGACGCGCAGCATATCGAGCGTGGTGAAGCGGCACGGAATGATGCCGGCGCTCTTGCCCTCGTCGAGGATCCTGTCCCAGATCGTGCCGGCGTCCTGACCGCGGCAGAATATCTCGTAGCCGCGCTCGCCGGTATAGCCGGTGCGCGAGATCATGACGGGAAGGCCGAACAGCTGCGTCTGCATATGATGGAAATAGTTGAGGTCGCGAATGCCCGGCACATGCTTTGAGAGATAGTCGACCGCGGTCGGGCCCTGCAGCGACAGATCGTGCAGATTGTCGTCGAAGCGCAGCGATACGTCGCGGCCGACGGAAGCGCGCTGCAATTCCTCATGGCCGGTGCCGGAGCCGTGCACCACCATCCAGGCGTTCGGCCCGGTGCGGTAGAGGATGCAGTCGTCGGTGAATTTGCCGGCCTCGTTCAACATGCAGGCATAGGCCGACTTGCCGGGATAGATCTTCTCCACGTCGCGCGTCGTTGCCAGGTCTATGAGGTGTGAGGCGTGCGGCCCGGTGATGTGAACCTTCTTCAGGCCCGACACATCCATCAGCCCGGCCCTGGTGCGGATGGCGGTGTATTCCTCGTCGGCGTCCTTGTCGTAGGTCCAGGCGGTGCCCATGCCGCTCCAGTCTTCGAGCTTCGAGCCTAACGCGCGATGGCGATCCGCCAGGGTCGAAAATCTCCAGGATGCCGTCATCCGCAAATCCTCCGTTCGAAAATTCTATTGTGTTCCCGGCTCCCTGCGCGGAGAGCATTTGGTCGAATATTGATCGCAAACGTCCTGATGCCGCAATACCCGCAAGCAAATAATTTCATTGTCAGGCAAAATTCGCGGCTGGGGACAAACGGTTAACCCAACGTAAAATCGGCTTGACAATTGCTGGATTCGGCCCGAATTTATGAAAAAAATTTCACTCTGTTGAAAGAGGGCAGCGGGCGGCCAATTCGGGGTCGGGCGCTGGAAAAAGGGGAAAACCGATGTCAGACCTGCAGCAGCGCATCGAAGCGCTGTACCGTTCCGACCTGCGCGGATCCGCGCTCCTGATCATCTGCCTTTGGGCGACGATCCTCTTCGTGCTCGTCATGACATGGCCCTACATCCCGGACACCGGGATCAAGATCGTCGTCGCGATCGCGGCGGCCGCCGTGCTGATCTTCAACACGGCCGCGATCCTGGCGATGGTCAATCACTACAAGGAAGACAAGGACTTCATCTACGGTCTCGACATCAAGAACGCCGACGCGGCCCGCAGCCGCAAGTCCTGAAAACAGAACGTCCTGAGGGGTAGAAGACATGTCGCGCTACACGCCGCCGGAACAAGGCAAGGCCGGGCAGATTTTCGATATCGTGGTCGTCGTGGTCGCCATTTTCGTGGCGCTGTGGCTGCCATTGAAACTCGGCCTGGCGGGTGCGGCGAAATCCATCGACGCGCTCGATGCCAAGACCTGGGAAGCGTTGGGACAGAACCCGACCATGGCCTCGATCTGGGAAAAGCTCGGCTATACGCCGGAGACCGCGCACGACATCATCCAGAACCGCTTCCATTACATCATCGACTGGCCGACGCTGATCATCATGGCGGCGGTGCTGATCGGCTATTTCGTCTTCCTGTTCCGCGCCTCCGACCGCGAATATCGCGACGTCATCAACGAAAAGTTCGACGACAAGTAACGCCAGAGATTTTGGGGAAGCACGCTCATGTGGGTCGCACTCTCTTACGCATCGTGGGGCATCTCGATCGTGCTCGCACTGTGGATGCTTTACGACTGGTTCCAGATCGACACGACCTATTCCGAGGAGGTGCTGACCTCCTCGCGCGAAGGCGAACTTGAAGCCGCTTCCGAGAAACACCGGATCTGAGTGGGGATTGAACAATGACGATCGCGCTTGAACCGGCAATACACGGCGACAGGGTTTCACTGCTACGCGTGCTCGGCCCGGCCCATGTCTGGGCGCTAGGCGTCGGCATCGTGCTGGTCGGCGAATTCACCGGCTGGAATTTCTCGGCCGACAAGGGCGGCGCACTGGCGGCGCTGATCGTCTGCTGGGTGGTCGGGCTCTTGTACACTTCGGTCGCCATGATCGACTCCGAGGTGACATCGACGGTTGCCGCCGCCGGCGGCCAATACGCGCAGGCTAAGCACATTGTCGGGCCCCTGATGGCCTTCAACGTCGCGCTGTTCCTGGTCTTTGCCTACACCATGCTGGAGGTTTCGGACGCCATCCTGCTCGGCGACACCATCGTCGCCAAGGCCGGCGTCGAAGGGCTCACCCACAACTCCTTCATTGCCGCCACCATCGTCGTGCTGGCATGGCTGAACTATCGCGGCGTGCTGATGACGCTCAACGTCAACTTCGTCATCACGGCGATAGCCTATGTCTCGATCGTTATCCTGTTCTTCTCGGTCAGCCCCTGGACGCAGGGTGCTGTGCTGAAGCTCAACGAGCTGGTCACCCCCGGCAATGCGCTGCCCTATGGTTGGATCGGCGTCATCGCGGCCTTCCAGTTCGGCATCTGGTACTATCTCGGCATCGAAGGCACCACGCAGGCCGCCGAGGAAGTGCGCTCCCCGGCGCGTTCGCTGCCTTACGGCACCATGGCCGGCATGATCACGCTTTTGATCGCCGCCGCCATGACCTGGTATGTCTGCGCCTCGCTGATGCCCTGGGAGTACCTCGGTATCACCTATTATCCCTTGTGGGACGCCGGCAAGCTGACCGGCAGCCCGCTGCTGGAAAACCTGTTGTTCGTCGCCACGCTGCTCGCGGCACTGGCGTCGGCCAATGGCTGTATCAACGATGCGGCCCGCGCGTGGTTCTCGCTTGGACGCGACCGCTATCTGCCGACATGGTTCTCGGCCGTGCACCCGAAATACCGCACGCCCTATCGCTCGATCCTGTTCCTGTTGCCGATCGCGCTCGCCTTCGCCTTCATAGCCGACCTCAACCAGGCGATCACCTTCTCGATCCTGTCGGGCGTGCTGCAATACACCTTCATGAGCATCAACATCATGATGTTCCGCAAAAAGTGGCCGCTGGGCACGATCCGCCGCGGTTATACGCACCCGTTCCACCCGATCCCGGCGATCGTGCTGTTTTGCCTCTGCGTGGTGACCTTCTTTGCGATCTTCCTCGGCTACGGCACGCAGCTGATCGCCATGGTCGCCTTCTACTTCCTGATCTCGCTGTGGTTCCACTTCTACCGTTACCGCTATGTGCGTCGCGGCGACCAGTTCACCATGCCGTGGCCGAAGCCGCAGGGCTATTGACAGGAGAGGGCCTGCCGGTTTGGGCGGGCATGGCGTGACGAGGTGTCTGACGTGACGACAGCATTGCTGGCCGGGGCGGTCGCCGTGGCTCTCGTCCTGCACCTCGCCTGGCATGCGCGCGCCAGCCGCAAAAAGGCCAAGGCTGATCTTGCAGCCGAGGCAGCCAGTATCCGGACCGTCATCACACATGCCGTTGATGTCTCCGATGGCACAGCCGGCGTTGTCACCTGGGCGGGTTCGTGGAACGGACAGCGCGTGCAGCTGCGCACCATCGTCGACACGCTGGCGACGCGAAAGCTGCCGGCGCGATGGTTGAGTGTCACCATCACAGAGCCGGTTGCGGTGCCGGCGACCTTCGACATGATGATGCGGCCGGGCTCGCCGACGACCTTTTCCAATTTCGACCACCTCCAGCACACACTGCCGAAGGCACCCGGCTTCCCGGCCGAAGCGGTGCTGCGAACCGACCTCAGGGCGGCGCGCTTTCCGCAAAACCTGATCGCCAGCCATCTCGACATTTTTGCCGAAGGCCGCGCCAAGGAACTTTTGATCACACCGAATGGCGTGCGCATCGTCTGGCTGCTGGCCGAGGCCGAGCGGGCGCGCTACGGCGTGTTCCGGCAGGCCGCATTCGGCGGCGCAAGGCTGGATCCAACCCTGGTCGAGAGACTGCTGACCTCAGCATCGGCGCTGCGCGATGCCATCAACCGACAGGAAAGGCAGGTGGCATGAGCGCACCCGCACCGACAAACCCGTATCTGGTGCTCGGCGCTGCCATCGTCTTACCGGCCAGCGGCCACGTCATTCTGGGCGTGCCTGTGCGCGGCCTGCAATTCCTGTTCTTCATGGTGATCCTCGCCTGGGTGACGGCCAAGATCGCGCCGGCCGATGCCAGCTTCGTCGGCCGCCACGCCGGCGGCTTCCTGATCTATGCGCTGTCGATCCTCGATGCCTACAGAATAGCCCGCATCCGCACCGCCACATGGATTCACAGCGCCCGCGACGGCGGCGATAGTGCACAAGGCCGCATCGAGCCGGATACGTAACTACAGGAATATTTTTTTCATATGATTGAATTCGCACGACGCATTCGATACATCATCGTCTAGTGGTAACGCCGGGAGGCTGACATGTGTGGAATCGTCGGACTTTTTCTGAAAGACAAGTCGCTTGAGCCGCAGCTCGGCTCGATGCTGTCGCAGATGCTGATATCGCTCAGCGATCGCGGCCCCGACAGCGCCGGCATCGCCATCTATGGCGCGCCTTCCAGGAATGAAGCCAAGATCACCATCCAGTCCGCGAAGCCCGAGCGCGATTTCCGCGGCCTCGACGCCGAACTCGCCAAGGCCATCGGCGCGCCGGTGAGCATAGCGGTGAAGTCGACGCATGCGGTGCTCAGGACCGCGCCCGACAAGGTCGATGCCGCGCGCGAAGCGCTGCAGTCAATCCGCCCCGACGTGCGCATCATGGGCGCCGGCGAAGCGGTGGAAATCTACAAGGAAGTCGGTCTGCCGGAAGCGGTCGTCGACCGTTTCGACGTCCGCTCGATGACCGGCACGCATGGCATCGGCCATACCCGCATGGCGACGGAATCGGCCGTCACCACGATGGGCGCGCATCCGTTCTCGACCGGCGCCGACCAGTGCCTGGTGCACAATGGCTCGCTGTCCAACCACAACAATGTGCGGCGTGAGCTGGTGCGGGAGGGCATGAAATTCGAGACCGAGAACGACACCGAGGTCGCCGCCGCCTATCTCTCGTCGCAGATGGCGCATGGCAAGAACCTCGGCGAGGCGCTGGAAGGCACGCTGTCCGACCTCGACGGCTTCTTCACCTTCGTCGTCGGCACCAAGAACGGTTTCGGCGTGGTGCGCGATCCGATCGCCTGCAAGCCCGCCGTCATGGCCGAGACCGACCAGTATGTCGCCTTCGGCTCGGAATATCGCGCGCTGACCAAACTGCCCGGCATAGACAATGCGAGGGTCTGGGAACCGGAACCCGCAACCGTCTATTTCTGGGAGCATTGAGCCCATGCCGGCAACCAAACTTTCGAAGGCGGCGCAAGACCAGGCGTCCCGGGTCTTCGATCTCGATGTGTCGTCGCTGCGTGAACTGAACCAGGCGCTGCACAATCTGACGCCCGGCTCCAACGAAACGGCGTGGGAGGTGCTGCACCCCAAGGGCAGCCATTCGGTTGCCGTCGGCGTCGACCAGCCGGTCAGCATCGATGTGCGCGGCAGCGTCGGCTATTATTGCGCCGGCATGAATGACGGCGCCGCGATCACCGTGCACGGCTCGGCCGGCCCCGGTGTCGGCGAAAACATGATGTCGGGTTCGATCGTCATCAAGGGCGACGCCAGCCAGTATGCCGGCGCCACCGGCAAGGGCGGGCTGCTCGTCGTCGAGGGCAACGCGTCCTCGCGCTGCGGCATCTCGATGAAAGGCATCGACATCGTCGTGCACGGCAATATCGGCCACATGTCGGCCTTCATGGCGCAGTCCGGCAATCTGGTGGTGCTGGGCGATGCCGGCGATGCGCTGGGCGATTCCATCTACGAAGCGCGGCTGTTCGTGCGCGGCAAGGTCGAAAGCCTGGGCGCCGACTGCATCGCCAAGGAGATGCGGCCCGAGCATATCGAACTGCTGCAGGGCCTGCTCGACCGCGCCGGCGTCACCGGCGTCAAGCCGTCGGAATTCAAGCGCTACGGCTCGGCGCGCACGCTCTACAATTTCAATATCGACAACGCCGACGCGTATTGAGGCAGCATGACCTACAAGAACCCGCCGACGACGCCGCGCAAATCCGCGACCTTCGACGACTACACGCTTTCCGAAATCCGCCGCGCGGCGGCTACCGGCATCTATGACATCAGGGGCGCCGGCGCCAAGCGCAAGCTGCCGCATTTCGATGACCTGCTGTTCCTCGGCGCGTCGATTTCGCGCTACCCTCTGGAAGGCTATCGCGAACGTTGCGACACCAGCGTCGTGCTCGGCTCGCGTTACGCCAGGAAGCCGATCGAGCTGAAGATCCCGATCACCATTGCCGGCATGAGCTTCGGTTCGCTGTCCGGCCCGGCCAAGGAAGCGCTCGGCCGTGGCGCCACACTCTCAGGCACGTCGACCACCACCGGCGACGGCGGCATGACCGAGGAAGAGCGCGGCCATTCCAAGCAACTGGTCTACCAGTACCTGCCGTCGCGCTACGGCATGAACCCCAGGGATTTGCGCCGCGCCGACGCCATCGAAGTGGTCGTTGGCCAGGGCGCCAAGCCGGGCGGTGGCGGCATGCTGCTTGGCCAGAAAATCTCCGACCGCGTTGCCGAAATGCGCACGCTGCCGAAAGGCATCGACCAGCGTTCGGCCTCGCGCCATCCCGACTGGACCGGGCCGGACGATCTCGAGATCAAGATCCTCGAACTGCGCGAGATCACCGACTGGGAAAAGCCGATCTACGTCAAAGTCGGCGGCGCCCGCCCCTATTATGACACAGCACTTGCGGTGAAGGCCGGCGCCGATGTCGTCGTGGTCGACGGCATGCAGGGCGGCACGGCGGCCACCCAGGAAGTATTCATCGAAAATGTCGGCCAGCCGACGCTTGCCTGCATCAGGCCGGCGGTGCAGGCGCTGCAGGATCTCGGCATGCACCGCAAGGTGCAGCTGATCGTGTCGGGCGGCATCCGCAATGGCGCCGACGTCGCCAAGGCGCTGGCGCTCGGCGTCGACGCGGTGTCGATCGGCACGGCAGCGCTCGTCGCGCTCGGCGACAACGACCCGCGCTGGGAGGCCGAATACAATGCGCTCGGCACCACCGCCGGGGCCTATGACGACTGGCACGAGGGTCGCGACCCCGCGGGCATCACCACGCAGGACCCCGAACTGATGAAGCGGGTTGATCCGGTCGCCGCCGGACGGCGGCTGGCGAACTACCTCAAGGTGATGACGCTGGAGGCGCAGACCATTGCGCGTGCCTGCGGCAAGAACAGCCTGCACAATCTCGAGCCCGAGGATCTCGTAGCCCTCACCATCGAAGCCGCCGCCATGGCCGGCGTGCCGCTGGCCGGCACCAACTGGATACCGGGGAAAAACGGCTTCTAAAAAACACATCAAAATAAGCGAGGAACTATAATGGGGAACGATCTCGCCGCATTCGCCAAAGAGAACGGCGTCAAATATTTCATGATTTCCTACACCGACCTGTTCGGCGGCCAGCGCGCCAAGCTGGTGCCGGCGCAGGCGATCGCCGACATGCAGAAGGACGGCGCCGGCTTCGCCGGTTTCGCCACTTGGCTCGACCTCACGCCGGCGCATCCTGATATGCTGGCGGTGCCGGATCCGGATTCGGTGATCCAGCTGCCGTGGAAGCCCGAGGTCGCCTGGGTCGCCGCCAACTGCATCATGGACGACAAGGAGGTCGAGCAGGCGCCGCGCAACACGCTGCGCCGGCTGATTGCGGAAGCCGCCACTGACGGTATGCATGTCAAGACCGGCGTCGAGGCTGAGTTCTTCCTGATCTCGCCGGACGGCAGCGTCATCTCCGACAAATACGACACGGCTTCAAAACCCTGCTACGACCAGCAAGCGGTGATGCGCCGCTACGATGTCATCGCCGAGATCTGCGATCATATGCTGGCGCTGGGCTGGAGCCCCTACCAGAACGACCATGAGGACGCCAACGGCCAGTTCGAGATGAACTGGGCCTTCGACGATGTGCTGGCGACCGCCGACAAGCACTCGTTCTTCAAGTTCATGGTCAAGTCGGTGGCGGAAAAGCACGGCCTGCGCGCGACCTTCATGCCTAAGCCCTTCCAGGGCCTGACCGGCAATGGCTGCCACGCCCATATTTCGGTGTGGGACAAGGCCGGCAAGGTCAACGTCTTTGCCGACAATGCGATGGAGCTCGGCCTGTCGGCCAAGGGCAAGAATTTCCTTGGCGGCATCATGAAACATGCCTCGGCGCTGGCCGCCATTACCAACCCGACGGTGAACTCCTACAAACGCATCAACGCGCCGCGCACCATTTCGGGCGCCACCTGGGCTCCGAACACGGTGACCTGGACCGGAAACAACCGCACCCACATGGTGCGCGTGCCCGGCCCTGGCCGCTTCGAGCTGCGGTTGCCGGACGGCGCCGCAAACCCTTATCTGCTGCAGGCCGTCATCATTGCCGCCGGTCTCGACGGCATCCGCTCCAAGGCCGATCCCGGCAAGCGCTACGACATCGACATGTACCAGAACGGCCACACGGTGAAAGGCGCGCCGAAGCTGCCGCTCAATCTGCTCGACGCGCTTCGCGAATACGACAAGGACAAATCGCTCAAGGCGGCGCTGGGTGAGGAATTCTCGTCGGCTTATCTAAAGCTGAAGCACCAGGAATGGAATTCCTATGCTTCGCACTTCACGCAATGGGAGCGCGACCACACGCTGGACATATAATCGTCCCAGCTGTGCGAGCGACCTCGGAATGACCTGATGAAATATTCGATCTTCTCGCTCGCCCGTGCTGCCCTTTCCGGCCACAAGAATTGGCAGCGCACCTGGCGCGATGCGGCGCCCAAGGACCACTACGATGTGGTGATCATCGGCGGCGGCGGCCATGGGCTCGCCACCGCCTGGTTCCTCGCCAGCGAGTTCGGCATCAGAAACGTCGCCGTGCTGGAAAAGGGCTGGATCGGCTCCGGCAATGCCGGCCGCAACACCACCATCATCCGTTCCAATTACGGCCTGCCCGGCAATACCGGCTTCTACGAGCTTTCGATGAAGCTTTGGGAGCGGATGGAGCAGGACCTCAACTATAACGCCATGGTCAGCCAGCGCGGCGTCCTCAACCTCTATCATTCCGACGCGCAGCGCGACGCTTATGCGCGGCGCGGCAACACCATGCGCATCAATGGCATCGATGCCGAACTGCTCGACCAGGCGGCGCTGAAGAAGATGCTGCCGTTCCTGAATTTCGACCATGCGCGCTTTCCCGTGCAGGGCGGCCTCCTGCAGCGCCGCGGCGGCACCGCGCGGCATGACGCGGTGGTCTGGGGCTATGCCCATGCGGCGAGCGAACTCGGCGTCGACATCATCCAGAACTGCGAGGTCACCGGCTTTGTCCGGGACGGCAACGGCAAGGTGACTGGCGTCGAGACGTCGCGCGGCAAGATCGGCGCCGGCAAGGTCGGCATGGCAGTCGCCGGGTCATCGTCGCGTGTCGCAGCGATGGCGGGCATGCGCCTGCCGATCGAAAGCCATGTGCTGCAAGCTTTCGTCTCGGAGGCGATCAAGCCGCTCATCCCCGGCGTCATGACCTTCGGCGCCGGGCATTTCTATGTCAGCCAGTCGGACAAGGGCGGGCTGGTCTTCGGCGGCGACATCGATGGCTACAATTCCTACGCCCAGCGCGGCAATTTGCCTGTCATGGAAGATGTCTGCGAAGGCGGCATGGCGCTGATCCCGATGATCGGCCGCGTGCGGCTTCTGCGCCAGTGGGGCGGCATCATGGACATGTCGATGGATGGCTCGCCGATCATCGACAAGACACCGGTCGACGGGCTCTACCTCAACGCCGGCTGGTGTTATGGCGGCTTCAAGGCGACGCCCGGTTCCGGCTTCGTCTTTGCCCATCTTCTGACGCGTGACGAAACGCACAAGGAGGCGGCGCTGTTTCGGCTCGACCGCTTCCAGCGCGGCGCCATGATCGACGAAAAGGGCCAAGGCGCCCAACCGAACCTGCATTGAGGCGGCCGGAACAAGATGCGTATCACCTGTCCTTTCTGCGGCGAACGCGAACTCGGCGAGTTCAGCTATCTCGGCGATGCCAAGCCTGTACGGCCGGCGGCGGATGCCGGCGAAGATGCCGTCTACGACTATGTCTATCTGCGCGACAACATCGCCGGCGTGATGGCAGAGAACTGGTATCACGGCGGTGGCTGCCGGGCCTGGCTGAAGGTCACCCGCAACACGCTGACGCACGAGATCTCGGCGGTGGAACCGGCGGCGGGGGCTGGTGCGAGCCAGGTGGAGACATGAGCTATTCTGTCGAGACCACAGCCGTCGCGAAAAGCGCCAGCCCCCTACCTCCCCCTTGCGGGGAGGTCGGACCGCAGGTCCGGGTGGGGGTCGGTGCCGCGGGGCCCCCCCCCCCCGGGGGGGGGGGCCCCCCCCCCCCCGGACGGGGGGGGGGGGGGGGGGGGGCGGGGGGCGGGCGCGCCGGGGGGGG
>NZ_JAMYPB010000023.1:0-90562 GCF_040320135.1 Mesorhizobium sp. M0772
GGGTCATCCCAGCGTAGAATCACCCCCGATTCCGCAAGCCAATACCTCTCTTCCCGCCTATGCCCTCGTGGGGAGGGGCGCGGACCAAGGCCCGCAAGGCGGCACTGGTGACGCGGGGGGGGGTCGGTGCAGCCTCGCCGACCCCACCCCGTCTCGCAGTCTCCGCTTCGCTTCGACTACTCGCCGACCCTCCCCGAGGGGGAGGGTAAGGCGCCGCGCTCTAAATCGCCGCCGTAACGATAATCTCGACGGTGTATTCCGGCCCTGCAAGCTTGGCCTCACCCGTGGCGCGGGCGGGCGTGTTGCCTTGCGGGACCCACTTGTCCCATTCCTTGTTCATCTCGGCGAAGGTGCCCATATCGGCCAGCCAGATGATCGCCTGCAGGATCTTGGTCTTGTCGGTGCCGGCCTTGGCCAGCAGTTCGTCGATAGATGCGAGGATCGACCTCGTCTGTTCGCCAACGCTGGCGCCGGGCGTTCCGACCTGGCCGGCGAGATAGACGGTGTTGCCGTGGATGACGATCTGGCTCATGCGCGGGCCAACATCGATGCGACGAATGCTCATGGGATGGTTCCTTCGTTTGTCGGTGCGCCTGTTTAGAGTCGCTGCCGCCTCCGGGCAAGGCCAACAGCGCGAAACCTCTTGAGCCTGGGTTGGATCTTAGACCGCAAATGTCTATCTGCGCCGAGGTATTTCTTTCCGGCGCGGATTGCCGACCTCGTGTGAGAGTGGCAAGACTTCGCGCCAAACCAGGTTGAGAGGATGAGAGCCATGGAATATCGAGAAATCAGCGAGGACTATTCGGTCTCGGGCCAGATCCAGCCCGAAGATGCCGCCGCCATCAAGGAAGCCGGTTTCAAGAGCGTGATCTGCAACCGGCCGGATGACGAGCAGCCCGACCAGCCTTCGGCCGACAGCGTCAAGGCGGCGGTCGAAGCCGCGGGGCTGGCCTTCCGCTACATCCCGGTAATCAGCGGCCAGATCACAGCCGAGAATGTCGAAGATCAGGCCGAAGCGCTCGACGCGCTCGAAGGCCCGGTATTTGCTTATTGCCGCTCCGGCGCGCGCTGCACCAATCTCTACGGGCTGATTCAGCAGTCCAAGGGGTGAGCATCCTGAGGCGCTGGCGATCCCTCACACCCCCCTCTGTCCTGCCGGACATCTCCCCCGGGGGGAGATCGGATGTCGCCTTCGCTCTTCGCCAATCGCCGACGTTGCAGGATGAGCGCTGGACAAAGCTGCTGATCTCCTCCTTGCGGGGGAGATGGCCGGCAGGCCAGAGAGGGGTGCTGTCCCGCCGACGTATCAACTGAAACTCTCTCAAACTAGATCGGCAGCGCCCCGGTCTCCTTCAGCGTCTCCAGCACGATCGCGGTCTTTACATGCTGCACGGAGTCGTGCGGCAACAGCACGCCGTTGACGAATTCCGACAGCGATTTCAGATCGGGGGTCACCACTTTCAAGATGTAGTCCATCTCACCGGTCAGCGCGTGCGCGTCCTGCACTTCCGGCAGCCGCGCCAGCAATTCGCCGAAGCGCCGCGCATTGTCGCGGTTGTGGGTGGCCAATGTCACCGAGATGACATTGACCAGCGAGAAGCCGAGCTTGTCGCGGTCGAGCACCGCCCGGTAGCCCTTGATATAGCCGTCCTCTTCCAACCGCTGGCGGCGGCGCGAGCATTGGGAGGCGGAGAGGTTCACCCGCTCCGACAGGTCGTTGTTGGTCAGCCGCGCATCGCCCTGCAGAAGTGCCATTATCTTGCGGTCGAACTGATCGATGCGCGTCTCATTCATGATCTTTGGCCCGTTTGTGCACAATTCACGCACGATCTGATCATTTCAAGCGTTTGAATGCAAGCACCGTGCAGCCGCTTCGCGTTATGATTGCGCGTGGTCCGCTGCGGCCACCGCCAGTTTTGGAGCAATGCCATGGGTCCCTTCCCGCACGACGCACCGCCCGCAAAGATCAGCAAGGAAAACCCCGCCGGCACCGACGGTTTCGAGTTCGTCGAGTTCGCGCATGCGGAGCCGCAGAAGCTCGCCGAACTGTTCACCCGCATGGGCTATGTCGCGGTGGCCAAGCACCGCACGAAGGACATCACCGTCTGGCGCCAGGGCGACATCAATTATGTCGTCAATGCCGAGCCGGGTTCGCATGCGATGAAGTTCGTCGACATGCACGGCCCGTGCGCCGCCTCGATGGCCTGGCGGGTTGTCGATGCCAAGCACGCTTTCGACCATGCGGTGTCGAAAGGCGCCACGCCCTATGAAGGCGACGACAAGGCGCTCGACGTGCCGGCCATTGTCGGCATTGGCGGTTCTCTGCTCTATTTCATCGAAGCCTATGGCAAGAAGGGCTCGGCCTATGATGCCGAATTCGACTGGCTGGGCGAACGCGATCCGCGGCCGCAAGGCGTCGGCTTCTATTTCCTCGACCACCTCACCCACAATGTCTATCGCGGCCAGATGGACAAATGGTGGTACTTTTATCGCGAACTGTTCGGCTTCAAGCAGATCCATTTCTTCGACATCGACGGCAAGATCACCGGCCTCGTCAGCCGCGCCATCACCTCGCCCTGCGGCAAGATCCGCATTCCGCTAAATGAATCCAAGGACGACACCAGCCAGATCGCCGAATACCTGAAGAAGTACAATGGCGAAGGCATCCAGCATATCGCCGTCGGGACCGACGACATCTACGCCGCCACCGACAAGCTTGCCGACAACGGGCTGAAGTTCATGCCCGGTCCGCCGGAGACCTACTACGACATGTCGTACAACAGGGTGAACGGGCATGACGAGCCGATCGAGCGGATGAAGAAGCACGGCATCCTGATCGACGGCGAAGGCGTGGTCGACGGCGGCATGACCAAGATCCTGCTGCAGATATTCTCCAAAACCGTGATCGGCCCGATCTTCTTCGAATTTATCCAGAGGAAGGGCGACGAAGGTTTTGGCGAAGGCAATTTCCGCGCGCTGTTCGAGTCGATCGAGCAGGACCAGATCAAGCGCGGCGTAATCAAGGTCGATGGCAAGGCGGCGTGAACCCCCGTTTGCGGCTCGATCGGCCTTGATCTGAGTTTCGATCAAAAGGGTCAAGCCGTGAACGTCTCCATAACCGAAGCAAAGGCCAACTATCGGAACTCGTCGGCCGCGCGGAAGCCGGCGAGGAGATAGTCATCACTCGTCACGGCAAGATCGCGGCGCGGCTCGTGCCACCAGTTCGAGAAGACTTGTTGTCGCGCATAGGTGCCCTGAAGGGCAAGATTCGGATTTCAGACGATTTCGACAAACTCGGCCCTGAATGGAACGAGTACACCAGATAAAGGTCAGAGGCCCAACCGCTCGACCTCTTCTTTCCTCACCTTCAAATCATAATCGAGCAAAAACTCGTCCAGCTGCGGCGGCGCGACCGAGCTGCCCGAGAGCATCGCGTGAACCTGGCCGCGATGGTGGATGTCGTGCAGGAAGACATGGGCGAGAATGTCGCCGATCTTTTCGGGGATCATGCCGTCCTCGCGCCGGTCCGTGATGACCTGACGGTCGAGATCCGCCTCCGACAGCTTCTCGCAAAAGGCGATCAGGCGCCGGTCGGCCGCGACCTGAGCGGCAAACAGCGCCTGCGGGTCATCGAACGGCACGTAATCGTCATGGGCGGCCGCGCCGACGCCGCCCTCCTCAAGGAAATCG
Source organism: Mesorhizobium sp. M0772 (assembly GCF_040320135.1). Classification (NCBI taxonomy): domain Bacteria; kingdom Pseudomonadati; phylum Pseudomonadota; class Alphaproteobacteria; order Hyphomicrobiales; family Phyllobacteriaceae; genus Mesorhizobium; species Mesorhizobium sp. M0772. The sequence goes on from NZ_JAMYPB010000023.1 coordinate 3,691, forward strand.
AGATAGAGATGATCGACCGCAAGGATGTGGTTGAGCGTTGCCTTGATCGACGGGAAGAAGCCGGTGCGTTCGGCTTCGAATTCGCCGGGCTTCAGCGCAAGCACAGCGCGGTAGAGCCGGTCGTTCGACCAGAGATTGTTGCCGGCCATGCGGCTGAAATGCTCGAGCAGGGTCACGCGTTCATTCGTCTGATCAGGCCAATGCCAGCCGCCATCACCGCGAAGCCGGCGACAACGATCAGCAGCAGCCGGTTCATGCGCCGCCGCATCGCCTGCGTCTCCTCGTCCCGTGCCACATTGGTGTTGGTGATGGTGTGGAACATCATCGCCTTGCGCGGGTAGCCGCTGCGGTTGGTCAGATCGGGCGAGCGCGCCTCGATGCGGTAGCTCAGCCGGATCGCCTGGATGAAGACCACCAGAATGGCCAACGCCCAGACGCCGGCCAGCAGGTAGAACGCCTCGCCCGTCATTGCATTGCCCCCTCTTATGCCTGGGACTTCTCGACCTTCTGCTCGATGGCGCCGAAGATCGAGTTTCCGCTTTTATTCTTCATCTCGATACGCACCGTATCGCCAAAGCGCAGGAACGGCGTCTTGGGCTCGCCAGACTCAATGGTCTCGATCATGCGCAGTTCAGCGATGCAGGAATAGCCGGCGCCGCCGGCCGCCACCGGTTTGCCCGGCCCGCCATCCAGCTTGTTGGAGACGGTGCCGGAGCCGATGATGGTGCCGGCAACCAGCGGCCGTGTCTTTGCGGCATGGGCAATCAGCGCCGGGAAGTCGAAGGTCATGTCGACGCCGGCATTGGCACGGCCGAACGGCTTGCCGTTGACGTCGGCGAGCAGAGGCAGGTTGACCTTGCCGCCATCCCAGGCGTCGCCGAGTTCGTCCGGCGTCACCGCCACCGGCGAAAAAGCCGAGGACGGCTTCGACTGGAAGAAGCCAAACCCCTTGGCGAGCTCGGGTCCGGTGAGCGCGCGCAGCGTCACATCATTGACCAGCATGACCAGCCGGATGGCGGCGCGCGCCTGGTCGAGGCTGGCGCCCATCGGCACGTCGTCGACTATGACGGCGACCTCCGCCTCCATGTCGATGCCGAAGGCTTCGTCCGCCGCGCGGATCGGCTCGCGCGGCGCGATAAAGGAATCCGAGCCACCCTGGTAGATCAGCGGATCGGTCCAGAAGCTTGCCGGCATCTCTGCGCCGCGGGCTTTGCGCACCAGCTCGACGTGGTTCACATAGACAGAACCATCGGCCCATTGATAGGCGCGCGGCAGCGGCGAATGGGCGTCATGCTCATGGAAGCGTGCCGACGGCACCGCATTGTTCTCCAGCGATTCGGCGATCGTCGCCAGGTGCGGCGAAATCCGCTGCCAGTCGTCGAGCGCGGCCTGCAGCGTGCGCGCCAGGAACGAGGCGTCGGTGAAGCGCGTCAGGTCGCGCGAGACGACGACAAGCTTTCCGTCGCGCGTCCCGTCCCTCAATGTGGCAAGCTTCATGCGGTTTCCTCTCCTGATGCGGCTTTGGCGCCGTCTAAGTTCACAACAAGGCCGTCGCGGGCAATCGTCAAGTCACCCGCCCACGATTTCCTGACGGCGGCCTCCCAGTCGGCATCGCCGATCGCGGCATCGTCGGCCGGAATGAGGTGGTTGAGCACCAGCCTCTTCACCCCGGCATCGCTGGCGATGCGCCCGGCTTCCTCGGCAAAGGAGTGGCTGGCGAGCAGATGTTCTTTCAGCCGCGCGCCATTGCCGGTCCTGGCGACCAGCCGCTCGATGCCCTCGTCCAGCATGGCTTCATGGACGAGGATGTCGGCATTTTTGGCGAAGCCGGCGAGCGGCGGGAAGAAGGCGGTGTCGGATGAGAAGACGACGCTTTTACCGCCTTGCTCGAACCGCAGCGCGAAACAGTCGGTTACCGGTGGATGGTCGACGCGCAGTGCCGAGACCTTCAGGCCGCGTTGTGCGAAAACCTGGCCTTCGCCGAATTCAACGATCGAAACCAGTTCGCGGATGTCCGGCCTGCCTTCGTCGACGATTCGGATCTCGATGTCGAACTCCATCGCCTGGCAGAAGCGCCGCCAGTAATGGCCGGTGCCGGGCGGTCCGAACAACGTCACCGGACTGGCCAGACCGGCGGTCCAGGCGGTGTGGAGCAGCGCCCCCAGTTCCAGCACATGATCGGAATGCAGATGGGTGACGAAGATCAGGTCGAGCGCCTTCAGGCTGACGCCGGCATCGACCAGGCCACGCGTGACACCCAGCCCGCAATCGACGACGATGGTCCGCCCGCCAAGCTCCAGCAGCGACGAACTCGGCCACGGCCCGCCCGACCGCAATGCCGGGCCGCCTTTCGAGCCGAGAAGCACCAGCCGGTCGCTCATCGAGCTGATCTCAAGACCAGTCGCCCTCCGGCGTGCCGTTGAAGCGCTTCTTCAGGTCGGTCCAGCAGTCAATGTAATTGTCCTGCCTTGTTTCAAGCTCGGCGCCGTAGCGGGTCAGCATTTGCGGGAATCGGGTCTCGAACATGAAGGCCATCGTGTTGTCGAGCTTGACCGGTTTCAGCTCGGAGCGCGAGGCCTTTTCGAAGCCAGGTGCGTCGGGGCCGTGGGCCAGCATCAGATTGTGCAGGCTGATGCCGCCGGGCACGAAGCCTTCTTCCTTGGCGTCGTACTGGCCATGGATCAGGCCCATGAACTCGCTCATGATGTTGCGGTGGTACCAGGGCGGCCGGAACGTGTCTTCCGCCACCAGCCAGCGCGGCGGGAAGATGACGAAGTCGATATTGGCGGTGCCCTCCTCGCCGCTCGGCGCCGTCAGCACGGTGAAGATCGACGGATCGGGATGGTCGAACAGGATGGCGCCGACCGGCGAAAACGTCGCCAGATCATATTTGTAGGGCGCATAGTTGCCGTGCCAGGCGACGACGTCGAGCGGCGAATGGCCGATCTCGGTGACGTTGAAATTGCCGCACCATTTCACCGTCAGCCGGCACGGCGTCTCCTTCTCCTCGAACCAGGCGCTGGGCGTCTTGAAGTCGCGTGGGTTGGCCAGGCAGTTGGCGCCGATCGGGCCGCGGTCGGGCAGCGTCAGCTTGGCGCCGTAATTCTCGCAGACATAGCCGCGCACTTCCTTGTCGGCGAGCTCGACCTTGAACACCAGACCGCGCGGCAGCACGGCGATCTCGCCGGGCCGAAGCTCGATGACGCCCATCTCGGTGACAAAGCGCAAGGCGCCGACCTGGGGGACAATCAGCAACTCGCCGTCGGCGTTGAAGAAATGGTCGTCGACCATCGAGCGGTTGGCGACATAGACATGCGCCGCCATGCCGCTTTGGCCCAGCACGTCGCCGGCGGTGGTGATGGTGCGCATCCCTTGAATGAAATCGGTCGGCTCCTTCGGCATCGGCACCGGGTTCCAGCGATACTGCCCGAGCGCCAGTTCGTGGTCGCCGACATTGGGTGCTGTCTTCCACAAGGGATAGCTCGCTGCCTTGAAGCGGCCGGTGTGTTTTACGCTCGGCCGGATGCGGTAGAGCCAGGAACGCTCATTGGTGCCGCGCGGCGCGGTGAAGGGCGAGCCCGATAGCTGTTCGGCATAGAGCCCGTAAGCCGGCCGTTGCGGCGAGTTCCGCCCCTGCGGCAGCGAGCCGGGTAGCGTCTCGGTTTCGAAGTCGTTGCCGAAGCCCGGCATGTAGGAAAAGGTCATCCGATCCTCCCTGACCCCGGCCCCGCGATGCGCTGCTTGCCGGCGATGTTGACCAAACTGGTTTCATTTGTAACCATCGAAAATGTAACTATCAACCGCGAACGCATCCACGGTGCAGATGGAAATCCTCGAACTCGAAAGCTTCCTGCCCTATCGGCTCTACCGGCTGGCCGACGCCGTCAGCCGCGAATTTTCAAAAATCTACCGCGACCGTCACGGTCTGACGCGGCCGGAATGGCGCACACTCTCTGGGCTCGGACAGCGCGGCACGATGACCGCGACGGCGCTCGGCGAGCAGTCGGCCATGCACAAGACCAAGGTTTCGCGGGCGGTGGCGGAGCTTGAGCGGCGGCGCTGGCTGACGCGCACGCCGGACGAGAATGATCGGCGTGTGGAGCATTTGGCGCTGACCAAGGCGGGACTGGCCGCCTATGGCGAAATGGTGCCGCTGGCGAAGGCGTTCGAACGGGAGTTGCTGGAGAGGCTGAGCACAGAGGAGCGGACAGCGATTGTGAGCGGCGTGGCGGCGCTGGAGGGAGCGTTGGGTGAATAAAGAATCTGCTCCGCCGTGATCCTTCACACCCCCTCTGTCCTGCCGGACATCTCCCCCGCAAGGGGGGAGATCAGATGTCGCGAAGGCTTCGCCAATCTCCAATGTTGCAGAGGTTGGCGAGGCGTCAAAGCTGCCAATCTCCCTCCTTGCGGGGGAGATGGCCGGCAGGCCAGAGGGGGGGTGCTGTCCCGTCGGCTTATCCAGCTAGAACGTGCCTCTGCGCCTACCAATCCATCACCACCTTACCCGAACTGCCGCTCCTCATCGCATCGAACCCCGCCTGAAAATCATCGATACCGATCCGATGCGTGATCAGACCGCTGACATCCAGCGGGCCTTGCACCAGCGCGATCATCTTGTACCAGGTCTCGAACATTTCGCGGCCGTAGATGCCCTTCAAGTGCAGCATCTTGAAGATGACCTTGTTCCAGTCGATTTCGAAGCCGGTCGGCGCGATGCCCAGAATGGCGATCTTGCCGCCATTGTTCATGGTGTCGATCATGTCGCGAAAGGCGGGCGCGGCGCCCGACATTTCGAGGCCGACGTCAAAACCCTCGGTCATGCCCAGCGCCGGCATAACGTCGCGCAGTTTTTCCTTCGAGGCATCGACGACATGCTGGACGCCGAGCTTTTTGGCCAACGCCAGCCGCACCGGGTTGATGTCGGTGATGACGACTTTTCGCGCCCCCACACATTGGGCAACGAGCGCGCCCATGATGCCGATCGGCCCGGCGCCGGTGACCAGAACGTCTTCACCGACCAGGTCGAAGGACAGAGCGGTGTGGACGGCATTGCCCAGGGGATCGAAGATCGCGGCGATCTCGTCGGGCACATCGTCGGGGATCGGCACGACATTGTGCTGCGGGATCGCCAGATATTCGCCGAAGGCGCCGGGGCGGTTGACGCCGACGCCGAGCGTGTTACGGCAGAGATGCCCCCTGCCGGCGCGGCAATTGCGGCAATGGCCGCAGACGATGTGACCTTCGCCGGAGACACGCTGGCCGACCTTGTATTCGGTGACCGCAGCGCCGAAATCGGCCACCGTGCCGACGAATTCATGGCCGGTCACCATCGGCACCGGCACGGTCTTCTGCGCCCACTGGTCCCAATTGTAGATGTGGACGTCGGTGCCGCAGATCGCCGTCTTCTTGACCTTGATCAGCACGTCGTTGGGGCCGATCTCCGGCACCGGTACCTCTTCCATCCAGATGCCCGGTTCGGCCTTGGCCTTCACCAGCGCCTTCATCACGTTCGACATCCTTTTGTCCCTTGAATCCCTTGATCCGGAATCGCTTTTGGCGATCAGGAAATGACGCCCAACTCTTTTCCCACCGCCGCGAACGCTGCCACGGCGCGGTCGATGTCGGCGCTGGAATGCGCCGCCGACATCTGCGTGCGGATGCGCGCCTGGCTTTTCGGCACCACCGGGAAGGAAAAGCCGATGACATAGATGCCGCGCTTCAGCATGCGCGCCGCCATTTCCTGCGCCAGGCTGGCATCGCCCAGCATCACCGGAATGATCGGATGATCGGCGCCGGCCAGCGTGAAGCCGAGCTTGCCCATTTCGGAGCGAAAGCGCGCCGCATTGGCATAGAGGCGTTCGCGCAGGGCGTCGCCATTGCGGATCAGCTCGAACACCTTGATGGAAGCGCCGGCAATCGCCGGCATCAGCGTGTTGGAGAAGAGATAAGGCCGCGAACGCTGGCGCAGCCAGTCGACGACCTGGCTTTTGCCGGAGGTGTAGCCGCCGGAGGCGCCGCCGAGCGCCTTGCCGAGCGTGCCGGTGATGATATCCACCCTGCCCTCGACGCCGCAATGCTCGGCCGAGCCGCGGCCGTTCTTGCCGACGAAGCCGACGGCATGGCTGTCGTCGACCATCACCATGGCGCCGTACTTTTCCGCGAGGTCGCAGACGCCTTTCAGATTGGCGATGATGCCGTCCATGGAGAACACGCCGTCGGTGGCGATCAGGCGGAAGCGGCAGTCTTTCGCCTCTTTCAGCCGCGCTTCGAGGTCGGCCATGTCGTTGTTGGCATAGCGGAAACGCTTGGCCTTCGACAGCCGCACGCCGTCGATGATCGAGGCATGGTTCAGCGCATCGGAGATGATCGCATCCTCCTCGCCGAGCAGCGTTTCGAACAGGCCGCCATTGGCGTCGAAGCAGGAGCCGTAAAGGATGGTGTCGTCCAGGCCGAGGAAGGATGAAATCGTTGATTCAAGCTGCTTGTGCTCTTCCTGCGTGCCGCAGATGAAGCGCACCGAGGCCATGCCGTAACCGTAGCGGTCGAGCGCGCCTTTGGCCGCGGTGCGCAACTCGGCGCTGTCGGCGAGGCCGAGATAGTTGTTGGCGCAGAAGTTCAGCACCTTGTCGCCGCCGACTTCGATCTCAGCCGACTGGGTCGAGGTGATCACCCGCTCGGATTTGTAGAGCCCGGCGGATTTCAGCCCTTGCAGTTCGTTGTCGATATGGGAGAGGAATGCCGCGCTCATGATCAGGTCCTGTTGAGATTGGCGCGACTGTCGCGCTACGCGCACTAAAAATCCACCGCAAAAGCGACCGCTTCGGTGGCGCGGCTGCCTCAACCCTGGCGCGATCCGATCGCATGGCCAGCATGCTAGAGTAGCAGGCACGCGAATAGGGCCATGCCGCGAAAGAACATGATAACCATCTCGGCAGCTTTCGTTTACTGCGGAAGCAGCAGTTCCGCCGGCTTCCAAACCTGTTAACCCTTTCAAGGCAATGGTGTTCTTGCCACGAATCGGTGGCAGAAATCCGTCGACCGAGGGGTCACCTAGAATATGTCGCAGCAGCCGGCGCAAACCGTCTCGGGCAAACTCATCCTGCTGATCAAGAGCGGCTACTGGCTGGCGCTGCTGATCATCGCCGCCATGGTGATGGCCTCCTTCATCCTGCTGCAGCAGATGATGGCGGCGCAACAGCACAACCATACTCTGCTCGACATCGTCAGCACCCAGAAGGCGCTGTCGCAGCGCATTGTCTTTTTGACCAGCGCAACCGGCTCCGCCGCGCGTGACAAGCAGCCGGCCCTGGTTGCCGCGCTGAAACAGGCGACCGCCGAGTTCGAGACGAACTACGACCTGCTGCTCAAACAGACGGGAGCCGACCCACTGTCGCCAGCATTGTCCGATCCAAAGTCGATCGAGAGCGTCCTTTACGGCAAGCCGTTCCACCTCGACTATTTCTCGGTCGGGCTGGTCGCCAATGGCGAAAGGCTGATCTCGTCCTTCGAATCCCAGCTCTCCGGCAATGCCGCCTACAAGGGCGGCGGCGAGCGCGTCAATCTCGATGCTTCCGTCGCCAATGCGACGCTGTCGGGTTATGCCGCGCTCGGCCAACGCATCGCCGCATTCGCAGACGAGCGGTCGGAAAAGCTCCTCGATCTCCATCGCACCTTGTTCTACGCCACCATCGGCGTCATCGTCCTGGTGGCGCTTTTCATCTTCCGGCCGATGTCGAAGGCGATCCTGCGCAAGACGCACGAGCTTGTCGATGCCCGCAACTCGATGGCCTTCATCGCCGTACATGACGGGCTGACCGGCCTGCACAACCGCACCTTCCTGACCGACCACTTCGAAACGCTGATCAAGGGCGCGCATCGCCGGCGCGAGAGGCTGGCGGTCATCCAGCTCGACCTCGACCGGTTCAAGCAGATCAACGACACACTCGGCCACGCCGCCGGCGACTATGTGCTGGTCGTCACCGCGCAGCGCATGCGCGATTCCTGCCGTGCGTCGGATCTCTGCGCGCGCCTTGGCGGCGACGAATTCGTGATGATCCTCAATGGCGCCGGCGGCCCCGAGGACATCAACATGCTGGCCCGGCGCATCCTGGAGGAGATCAACGAGCCGATTACCTTCCAGGGCACGACCATCCTTCCAGGGGCCAGCGCCGGCATTGCCGTCTATCCCATCGACGCCGACAATGCCGAGGATCTGCTCGTCCACGCCGACCTCGCGCTCTATTCCGCCAAAAAGCTCGGCGGCGGCAGCTTCTCGTTCTTCTCCGAGGAACTCAGGCGCGAGCTAGACTACCGCAAGCAGCTCGAGCACGACATCAAGGTCGCGATTTCGGAGAACGCCTTCCAAGTCTATTTCCAGCCGCAGGTGTCGCTGAGCAACGGCGCCATCAGCGGCATCGAGGCGCTGGTGCGCTGGAAGCATGCCGAGCGCGGCATGATTGCGCCGGGCGAGTTCATTCCGGTCGCCGAAAAATGCGGCTTCATGCCCGAGATCGGCCGCATCGTCTTTACCAAGGCGATCGAGCAAGCAGCCGAATGGGATCGCGCCGGCATCGCTTTCGGCCGGCTTGCCGTCAACGTGTCCGGCACCGAGCTGCGCGAACCCGACTTCGACCGCTTCCTGTTCGCGACGCTGGAAAAGGCCGGCCTTGCTCCGCAGAAACTGTCGCTGGAAATCGTCGAATCCGTCATTCTCGACGACGAGAAGACGGGCATCGCGGCGAAGCTGCGCCACATCCGCGCTGCCGGCGTCCATCTTGAGCTCGACGATTTCGGCACCGGCTATGCCTCGCTCAGCCACGTCAATCCCAACGAGATCGACCGGCTGAAGATCGACCGCCGCTTCGTCCAGAACATCAACGAGAATGGCGACAACACCAAGATCGTGCGCGCCATCACCGAGCTGGCGCGCGGTCTCGGCATTTCGATCGTCGCCGAGGGCGCGGAAACCGAAGCCGAGCTCGATTCGCTGATGGCAATCGGCTGCGATCAGGTGCAGGGCTATTCCATCGCCTTCCCGATGCCGCAGGACAAAGCGCGCGAATGGCTGCTGGCGCGCAGCCCGAAGAAAGCCAAGCTAAAGGTGCTTCAGGGCAATTTAGCCTAGACTATTGTCCACCGGTGCCGGTCATTTGGCCGGCGCGACATTCGCCCGCAATGCCGCCAGCACCTCGGCGAACTCCGCCAGCCTGTCGTCCGGCAATCCCGCGCGCAGCCGCTTGTCGAAGATGAGAGCCGCCGCCCGCAGCTTCAGGAACATCGTTTCGCCCGCCTGCGTCAGTTCGACCAGATGAACCCGGCGGTTGTCCGGATCGCGGCGGCGCGTCAGCAAGCCTTGCGCCTCCATGGCGTTGAGATGGTGGGTGAGCGTGGCGCCCTGGATGCCGATCATGCCGGCAAGTTCGCGTTGGTTGGCAAGCTCGCTCGACTTGACCGAAAGCAAGGTCAGCCACACCGGCAGCGTGCCCCCGGCCTCGACCAAAGCGGCGTCAAATGCCTGCGCCACCAGCTTGGAGGTGCGCGCGAGATTCATGCCGATTGGCGGACGGTCAAAGGGAGTCATGCGCCGACAGTAGAACAAGGCGCCGAGCGATGGAACATGCATTATACATTGACATCGAACCATTTGATACCTAACTATCATGCGTGTCGATCTGCTGAGTTCGTATCATCCTGCATTCGACAGGGATCCGGGGACGGGCGGCGGGCAAGGAGGAAGCGGTCATGCAATATGTCTACATCGTCGTTATCGGCCTTCACGTCATGGCCGGTGTGTTCTGGGCCGGCACCACCATCACGCTTGCCCGCGACCCCGAGATCAGGGCGGAGCGCTTTATCGGACCGCAAATGGGCTCGGCCGGCATGGTGTTCGTGACCGGCGCCCTGCTCTGGTATTTCTTCCACGGCGCCTATTTCGGCTCGATGGAAATGGTGCTGGCGCTGGGCATCCTGGCCGCCTTCGCCGCTGCCGGCGTTCTCAGCGTCGTCGTCCGCAAGACCAGCCGGCAGCTTGCCGGCGCGGACGCCGCAACGGAAGCGGCGCTGCGCACCAAAATGGCCCGCGGCGAGCGCATCGCCGCCTGGCTTCTGGTACTCACCGTACTTTGCATGGCGACGGCCAGGATGATTTGAGCCCTGCCGCGCGTTGCCTCCCGGTTGAAAAGCATTCCGCATCGTGCGTCGCCTGGCTCTCGGCTGGTGGCGTACGCGGCGCGCAGTTCGGACGGATGTGCAAGGTGGCTCTCCGCACAGAGGTTTGGCTGCGCGCCACCCATCACTTTGATCGATCGAGTTGCGCCCGCCGGAAGGGTGAGATCGAGCTTTGGAACAAACCGTAGGCCGGCTTGTAGGCTCAAACCCGCAAGCCGAACCTGATGCCGTCATAGATGGCGGCATGGATGTTGCGCGAGGCGACTGCATCGCCGATGCGCAACAGCACGAAGCCGCCTTCGGGATTGCGTGAAGGAAAAATATCGCCGCCGCCGACCAGCCGCTCATAGTCGACCGCGCCACCATTCTTCGACAGCGGTTTCAGCTGGAGATAGAGATCGTCGAGCGGCGCCGTGCCGTGCTCGACCACCACCTGGTCGACCCGCCTCTCGCCGCGCCAGCCGTCGGCAAAGTCGGAGGCGAGTTCGGCGACCAGCTGGTTGCCCTCGCGCCGTACCGAGCGCAGCCTGGTGTTGATGGTGATGGTGACGCCCTTCTCCTGGAAGGCGCGCATATAGGGCACGTGGTTCATGCCGCCCATTTCGGGGGCGAAGAAGCGCTCCGGCGAAACCAGCTCCAGCTTCGAACCGGCATTGGCGATCAGCTCCGCCGCGCCCATGCCCTGATGGCCGCCATTGTCGTCGAAGAGCACCACGTTCTCCGCCGGCTTGACGCTGCCGGCCATGATGTCCCAGCTCGACGTGACGAGATTGTCGCCTGATGTCAGCGGCGGGTTCTGCGGCAGGCCGCCGGTGGCGATCACCACCACGTCGGGCGAAAGCGCCAGCACATCGTCCTGCTCGGCCCAGGTGTCGTAGCGGATCCCGACGCCGAGCCGGTCGAGTTCGGCCAGCCGCCAGTCGATGATGCCGATCAACTCCTTGCGGCGCGGGTTCTGCGTCGCCAGCCGAACCTGGCCGCCGGCCTGACCGGAGGCTTCAAGCACCGTGACATGATGGCCGCGTTCGGCCATCACGCGAGCTGCCTCGAGCCCGCCAGCGCCAGCGCCAACGACAACGACGTTCCGCCTGGGCCCTTCGGTCTTCAGGATGATATGCGGAATCTCGGCCTCGCGGCCGGTCGCGGCATTGTGGACGCACAGCGCCTCGCCGCCTTCATAGATACGGTCGAGGCAATAGGTGGCGCCGACGCAAGGCCGGATCTCGTGCTCGCGACCTTCCATGACCTTCTTGATGATGTGCGGGTCGGCGATATGGGCGCGGGTCATGCCGACCATATCGAGCTTGCCGGTCGCGATGGCGTGGCGCGCCGTGGCGACATCGGAAATCCGCGCCGCATGGAAGGTCGGGAACTTCGTCGCCGCCCTCACCTCGCCGGCGAAATCGAGATGCGGGGAAGAGCGCATGCCGGTCACCGGGATAACCTTGGTGAGCGCCGCGTCGCTTTCGATCGAGCCGCGAATGATGTTGAGGAAATCGACCTTGCCGGAACCGGCCAATCGCCGGGCGATCTCAACGCCCTCCTCCTTCGACAGGCCTTTGTCAAAATCCTCATCGGCGACCATACGGATGCCGACGACGAATTTTTCGCCGACGGCAGCCCGCACGGCATCCAGCACCATGTCGGTGAAGCGCAGCCGGTTGTCGAGCGAACCGCCGAACTCGTCGTCGCGATGGTTTGTGGCCGGCGACCAGAAGCCGTCCATCAGATGGCCGTAGGATTCGAACTCGATGCCGTCGAGGCCGGCGGCCTGGCAGCGCTGCGCAGCGGACGCATAGTCGGCGACGATGCGCTCGATATCCCAGTCCTCGATGGTTTTGGGGAACGCGCGGTGCGCCGGCTCACGCACCGGCGAAGCCGACAGCACCGGCAGCCAGTCGGCCTTGTTCCAGCCGGTGCGGCGACCAAGATGGGTGATCTGGATCATCACCTTGCAGTCATGCTCGTGGCAGGCGTCCGCCAGTTCGGCCAGCCACGGCACGATGCGGTCGTCATAGAGATGCAGATTGCCAAAGGCGGCCGGGCTGTCGCGCGAGACGATCGCCGAGCCCGCCGTCATGGTCAGCGCCATGCCGCCCTTGGCCTTTTCGGCGTGGTAGAGCCGGTAGCGCTGTTTCGGCATGCCGTCCTCGGAATAGGCCGGCTCGTGGCTGGTCGACATCACCCTGTTCTTCAGCGTCAGGTGTTTGAGCTGGTAAGGCTGGAGAAGCGGGTCGTTGCTGGTCATCATCTTCCTGCCGTTCCAGTTTGTGTCGGAGCAGCGCGCGCTGCTCCAGTTCTTGTCTTAAGCATCGAATTTATTCGAAAATCGCTGCACACTTTTTGATCCGATGCTAATGAGCGCGGAAAATCCCCAGGAAAACCACGATGATCGATACCAAAACCCTCACCCAGCTCGGCGCCCACGTCGAGACGCCACAGAGCCCGGAGACTGCGGTCCTGGAGACCGTGCGGTTCCAGCGCGGCGACGGACCGCCGGCGATCGTGCGCTTCACCTGCCCGGAATTCACCTCGCTCTGCCCGGTAACCGGACAGCCGGATTTCGCTCATATCGTCATCGACTACGCACCCGATACCACGCTCGTGGAATCGAAGTCGCTCAAACTGTTCATGACCTCGTTTCGCAACCATGGCGCTTTCCATGAAGACTGCACGGTGATGATCGGCCGCCGCATTGTGGCGGCAACGAAGCCGCTGTGGTTGCGCATAGGCGGCTATTGGTATCCGCGCGGCGGCATTCCGATCGATGTCTTCTGGCAGACCGGCGCTCCGCCCGAAGGCGCCTGGTTGCCCGACACCGGCGTTGCCCCCTATCGCGGAAGGGGCTGAAGCTATTTTGCGGAACTTTAGCGGGACAGCGCCCCCCTCTGTCCTGCCGGACATCTCCCCCACACGGGGGGAGATTGGCCGCTACGCCGGCTTTAGCTAATCTCGAATGATGCGGAGCGGGCGAGACGTTGGAACTGCTGATCTCCCCACCCGTGGGGGAGATGTCCGGCAGGACAGAGAGGGGCGCGAAGGATCGCAGGCGCTGATCCTCAATCAACATTATTCGCACTGGTACTGGCTGAGCGCCCATTCACCGGTCACCGAAAGCAGATCGGATATCTTCCAGTCGCCGTCGACCTTCCTGAACTTCCATTCAAGGCGATGTGGATTGCCGGCGACGACGAAGGCGACAATGACCTTGGCCTGGTCGCCATTGATCGCTTCGAGTGTCTTCAGGCTCTTATCGATCTCGGTCTTGTCATAGTCGGCATTGTCGAGCGCCATGTTGGGGTCGAGACATTCTCCCTGCCCGGATGTGCGCAACGCGTCGCTCTTGTCGAGAACGGTTTTTGCCGGGTCGATGAAGTGGCTGCGCTGCGCCGGATCGATCTCCAGTCCCACCTGATCGTAAAATGGCCGCACCACCGCCGTCGGGGATCCCGGCAGAATGGGTGCGGCCGGTGGGGCGTCGGCCGGCGGCCACCCAACCGGCGGTGTCGCCGGTTCCACCGCTGTCCCGGGTGGATTTGCGGGCGGTGCTGCGCCGGCCGGTGCCGTCACGGCCGGCGCATTGGCTGGCGGCGGGCCCAACAGGCCTTGTGCTGCGGCTGCGCTCATACCCACCGACAGCACGCACATGGGCGACAGCGCCAAGGCAAGACGGCGGAGCACGGGATCACTCCGGCGCTTTGTCGGGCATGCATTCCAGCGCGCTCAGCGTCCAGCTGCTGGTCTTGGAGGTGATGTCGGCGACCTTCCATTTGCCGTCGATTTTCTTCAGCGACCACAGCATTTCGCGTTTGGAATCATCGCCTTCCGCAAAAAGGCTGAAGGTGGCGGTGACTTCGGCCGTATCGCCATTGACGGTCTCGGCCAGCTTCAATGTCTTGGCAATCGAAGTCTGGTCGAAATCCTGCGCGTCGAGGCCAGGATCGAAGTCGAGGCAGGCGACTTCGTCGGGCTTGTTCTTCGTGGCCTGGTCGTTGAGATCGAACAGCTTGGTCACCGGCTCGGTGAAGCGGTCGCGGTACTTTGCATCTCCCTCGAATTTCACCTCGGGCAGATAAAAGAACTTCACGGCGTTGGAAGCCGGCCCGGCCAGCACCGTCGCAGGCAAGGCAATCGAAAAGACTGCGGCAAGCACTATCGGTTTCATGCAGGATCTCCGGACGGTTCGGCGGCAAGGCGGCAATACCAGACATCCTGCATATCGGCTTTTTTGCGGCTCATGAAGCCCCGGCTTGTATCGTCTCAGCCATCCAGCCAGACGTTCTGCAGGTCCATCTCGAAGGTCTGGTGGACGCCGTAGTTTTTCACCTTCTTGTTCATGTGGCTGTAGAGCTTCTGCCAGAAGGGTTGAATGATGACGCCGGAATCCTGCAGGATCTGCTCGACATCCTTCATCACCTCACGCCGTTTCTCCACGTCGATCAGCGACAGCGCCTGCTTCAGCTTGGCGTCGAAGTCCGGGTTGGAATAGGCCGATTCATTCCAGGCCTCGCCGGTGCGATAACCAAGCGCCAGCACCTGGACGCCAAGCGGGCGCATGTACCAGATGGTCATCGAATAGGGATACTTCGTCCAGTCGTTCCAGAAGGTCGAGCCCGGCAGCACCGTGCGCTTGACCTTGATGCCGGCGTCGCGCAGTTGGCCGGCAATCGCGTCGCCGGTGTTCTTCTGCCAATCGTCCTCGACGGTGATCAGCTCGTGCTCGAAATCGGCCTGCCCAGCGTCGGCCATCAGTTTCTTGGCGCCGGCCGCGTCGCGCGTCTTCTTGGGCAGCGCGAAATATTCAGGATGGATAGGGCTGACATGGTGGTTTTCACCGACTGTCCCTCGCCCGGCATAGCCGAGTTCCAGCACCGCATTGTTGTCGACCGCCATCTGCAGCGCGTTGCGCACCCGCTGGTCGTCATAGGGCTTGTGGGTAACGTTCGTGCGGGCAACCAGCGTGGTTGCCGTCGCAACCTCGGACTTCTCCAGCCCCATCTTATCCAGGATGTCGATGAAGTCGGCCGGCGTCTCGAAATTGAGGTCTATCTCGCCGGATTCGAAGGCGTAGATCGAAGCGTTGAAGTCGGTGCCGTAGTCGATGAACTCGACGCTGTCGAGCGGCGCTTCACCACCCCACCACTTGCCGTTTTCACGACGCTTGACCACCGCCTTCTGGCCGACATCGTAGGAGACCAGTTCGAACGGGCCCGTGCCGATCGGCTTCTTGACCGGGTCGGCGCCTTCGGCGTCGAAATTGCGGTGGACGACGAGCGCGGGATAATCGGTGAGGTTCGGGATCAGCGAAATGTCGGGCGCGCTGAGCGTCAGCTTGACCGTATTGTCGTCGACCTTGGCGATCGCGCCTTCCCTGGCCTTGCCCGACTTTTCGTCGATCAGCCCGCCGACGCGAGCGGCCATGGAGTTGCCGGCGACCTTCTTCTCGCACCAGCGGGTAACATTGAAGACCACGTCATCGGCGTTGAAAGCATCGCCATTGTTCCAGGTGATGCCCTTGCGCACATGCAACGTGTATTCCGTGGCGTCGTCATTGATGTCCCAGCTTTCGAGCAGCACTGGCTCGAAGGTGAATTCCCTGGTGTAGCGGACCAGCGGCTCCAGCCAGCAGCGCGAGATGTTGGCGAGTTCCACCCAGTCATAGGTGCGCGGATCTTTTTGGGCCTTGACCGACATCGATATGTGCAGCGTGCCGCCCTTCTTCGGCTCCTCGGCAAAAGCCTGTCCCGGCGCGGCAAGGCCGATCATGCCGTAGGCCAGCGCCGTCGATGCGCCGAACGCACTTGCCAATGCAAGAAACTCGCGCCGGTCCATACGGCCAGCACGCGTCTCTTGCGCCATCGCCTCGATGGCCGTTGGCACGCGATCGCCATTGCTTTTGAAAACTGTCATGTCTTTCTCCCTTGCGGTTCCCATCGGGTCTTCGCCCGTTATCAACTCATTCGTCGTTCTCTTAGCTAACGCTGTCGGGCAGCCTCTCTTCGCGCTGCGCGATAAAGTCCCTGAGGCCCTCGGCAATGCCCTCATCGAGTTTCGGCTCTTCATAGTCGGCCAGCATGTTGCGGGCTTTCTCGCGGCCGCGCGTGTCGTGGTCCTTCGCCCCTCCAGCCTTCCATTGTTCGTAGGAGTTGAAATCCATGATGGTGGGCATGAAGAATGCCGACTCGTAATGATCGAGCGTGTGCTGGGTGCCGAGGAAATGGCCCTGCGGCCCGACCTCGCGGATCGCCGCCATGGCCTCCTTGAAGTCGTCGAACGGCAGGCCGCCGGCATATTTGTACCAGCCGACAAGCTGCTCGCAGTCGGTGGCGAATTTCGAATAGCCGCAGGTCAGCCCGGCCTCCAACCAGCCGGCGGAGTGCCAGATATAATTGGCGCCGGCGAGGATGGCGGCATGCATCAGCATGTTGGATTCATAGCCGGCCTGGGCGTCGTTGAGCTTGGAGCCGACATGGAAGCCGGAGGTTCGCCAGGGCAGTTTGTATTTCCGCGCCAGCGCGCCCATCAGATACATCATCTGGGCGGCTTCCGGCGTGCCGCCCATCGGCGCGCCGGTCTTCATGTCGACCGTCACCATGAACTGGCCGTAGATTTGCGGCGAACCCGGGCGCAGCAGTTGGGTGAAAGCGACGCCGGCCAGTGCTTCGGCATTGACCTGCGCCACCGCGCCGACGGCCGAGGCCGAAGTCGATGCGCCGCACAGCGCAAAGGGAGCCAGGATCAGCGGCTGATTGCTGCGCGCATAGACCTTCATCGCGTCCAGCATGGTGGCGTCCCACACCAGCGGCGAGTTGCAGTTGGTAATCGACACCAGCACCGGGTTGTCGCGAACGAAATCTTCGCCAAAGACGATGCCCGCCATCGCCATCGTGTCTTCGGCGCGGTCTTTGGAAGTAACGATGCCCATGAACGGCTTGTCGGAATGCTTCAGCGCCGAATGGATGATGTGGAGATGCCGTTTCGGCACCGCGATCTCCATCGGCTCGCAGATGATCGAACTCGACGAATGCAGCGCCGGGGCCATGTAGGCGAGCTTGTGAAAATTGTTGAGGTCTTCAAGCGTGCCATAACGCCGGTTGTTGTCGAGGTCGCGCACGTAAGGCGCGCCATACATCGGCGCGAAGATGGAGTTCTTGCCGCCGACGCGCACGGTGCGCTCGGGATTGCGCGCATTGAGAGTGAACTCGGATGGAACCTTCGCGACCAGTTCCATCAGGAGGCCGCGGTCGATGCGGACGCGTGTCTCGGACACGTCGGCGCCCGCCGCCTTCCACATGGCGATCGCCTCGTCGTCGCGGAACTCGCAACCGACCTCTTCGAGGATAGCGAGTGACTCCTGGTGGATCAGTTCCACCGCCTCGTCCGGGACCATCTGGTAGGTGGGGATCTCGCGGACCAGCGTCGGGAACGAGGCGACGGGGGCGCTCCTCAGCGCCTTGCGTCCGAGGCGACCGCCGCCGCGGCGGTGGGTTTGCTCGGTCAGTTCAGCGGCCGGTGCGTTCATGGAGCCTCCTCATTCCGTCCAACCAAGTTAGCGAGAGGAAATATGGATGTGATGCTGGAAAATCCTGATCTCTTGTATAAGCTCAACTTATGCGAAGCCTGCGCCATCTCCTACCCTCGGCCGGCAGCCTGATCGTCTTCGAGGCGGCGGGCCGGCTGTCGAGCTTCACTGCCGCCGGGCGCGAGCTCGGCATGACGCAGGCCGCCGTCTCCTATGCGGTGCGCGGGTTGGAGGAACAGCTTGGCGCGCAGTTGTTCCAGCGCCGCCACCGCCAGGTCGTCCTGACAGAAGCGGGCGAACGCTTCCATGCTGACGTCTCGCTCGGCCTGTCGCATATCCGCAAATCGGCGGAGGATCTGCGCCTGCAGGCGACCGGCGGTCATGTCACGCTGGCGGCGTCGACCGCCTTCGGCTCGTTCTGGATGATGCCGCGGCTGCAGCAGTTCCGCGACGAACTGCCGGGCATCGACTTGCGCATCCAGACCGCCGACCGCGATCTCGACATCATCGCCGAGGGCATCCCGCTCGCAGTTCGCGGCGGCGAACCGCGCGACTGGGCCGATTATCACTCGCTGCCGCTGGCCGACGAGGAGATTTTTCCGGTGGTTGGCGCCAGCTATCTCGCGAAATTCGGCATGCCAAGGAGCGTCGCGGAGCTGGCGACGCATCGCCTGATCCACCTCGAGGAGCCCTACCGCGAGGCGGCTAGCTGGGACGAATGGTTCCAGTCGGCGGGCGGCAGCCTCGACAACACCGCGCGCGGCCTGCGCATCAACGATTACGGCCTCGTGATCCAGGGCGTCATGGAAGGCCAGGGCATCGCGCTTGGCTGGCGGCATCTGGCCGAACGGCTCCTGGCGTCGGGGCTGCTGGTGCCGGTGACCGATCATGTGCTGAAGACCGGCAAGGCGTTCTATGTGGTTTGGCCGAAGAACCGGGAGTTGAGCGAGAATGCGCGGAAAGTCAGGGACTGGCTGGCGGCGCAGGCTTGAGCAGTGCTGGCGCAACTCTTGAGGTGGCGGGACAGCACCCCCATTGAAGCCTTCCGCACACTCTTCGAATCCGCCTATAGTACCCCCATGCCCATTCGCCAGCTTTCCGAAACGATGATCAACCAGATCGCCGCCGGCGAAGTGATCGAGCGTCCGGCGAGCGTGGTGAAGGAACTGGTCGAGAACGCGCTCGACGCCGGCGCCTCCCGCGTCGAGGTCGTCACTGCCGGCGGCGGGCTGAACCTGATCCGCGTCACCGATGACGGCTCCGGTATCCCCGAACAGGAACTGGCGCTGGCCATTGCGCGCCACTGCACCTCGAAACTTGCCGACAATATTCACGATATCCGCTCGCTCGGCTTCCGTGGCGAGGCGCTGCCGTCGATCGGTTCGGTGGCGCGGCTGTCGATCCGTTCGCGCACGACCGCAGGCGACGCTGCCGCCGAGATCGCCATCGAAGGCGGCCGCGTTTCGGCGGTCAAACCGGCGGCGGCC
Source organism: Mesorhizobium sp. M0772 (assembly GCF_040320135.1). Classification (NCBI taxonomy): domain Bacteria; kingdom Pseudomonadati; phylum Pseudomonadota; class Alphaproteobacteria; order Hyphomicrobiales; family Phyllobacteriaceae; genus Mesorhizobium; species Mesorhizobium sp. M0772. Next base: position 22,867 of record NZ_JAMYPB010000023.1, read on the forward strand.
AATCGCGGCACAACGGTCGAGGTGCGCGATCTGTTCTTTGCCACGCCGGCGCGGCTCAAATTCATGAAGGGCGAGCGGGCCGAAAGCTCGGCCACCAGCGACGTGGTCAAGCGCATCGCCATCGCCTTCCCCGCCGTGCGCTTCACGCTGGCCGGCTCGGACCGCTCGACGCTGGAATTGCCGGCGACCGATGACAGTACCGAGGGCAGCCTGCGCCGCGTCGCCCAGGTGATGGGCGCCGAGTTTCCCGACAATTCCATCGCTATCGACGCCGGCCGGGACGGCGTGCACCTGACCGGCCACGTCTCGATCCCGTCCTTCACCCGCGCCAACGCGCTGCAGCAATATGCCTATGTCAACGGCCGGCCAGTGCGCGACAAGCTGATCGCCGGCGCCATTCGCGGCGCCTTCGCCGACGTGCTGCCGCGCGACCGGCATGCTGTCACGGTGCTGTTCCTGACGCTTGATCCGGCGACCGTCGACGTCAATGTCCACCCAGCCAAGGCCGATGTTCGCTTCCGCGATCCCGGCCTGGTGCGCGGGCTGATCGTCGGCGCCATCCGCGAGGTGCTGGCCAATGCCGGCATCCGCGCCGCCACCAGCGGGGCCGCCGGGATGGTGGCGGCGTTCCGGCCGGGAGCCGCCTCCTACGCCCATGCCGGTCCTGCCAACGGTCATCGCAGTTATGACGCGGCCTACCGGGCCTCGGGCTTTTCGGGCTTTGACCGCTCGCCACAGCGGCCGCTGGATATGGGATTTGACGGCGCCGGCTTCCGCGAAAACGACCAGGCTGCATTCGACGCCGGTCCGCTCGCCAGCGCCGATGCGCGTGCCGGCTTAGCCGAGCCGGCCGAGACGCTGCTCGGCACCGCGCTGGGCGCCGCCCGCGCGCAGGTCCACGAGAACTACATCGTCGCCCAGACCAGGGATTCGCTTGTCATCGTCGACCAGCACGCGGCGCATGAGCGGCTGGTCTACGAGGCGCTGAAGAATGCCCTGCACTCGCGCGCGGTGCCCTCGCAGATGCTGCTTCTGCCGGAGATCGTCGACCTGCCGGAGGAGGACGCCGAGCGGCTGGCCATGCATTCCGAAACGCTGGCCCGGTTCGGCCTCGGCATTGAGCGTTTCGGTCCCGGCGCGGTGGCGGTGCGCGAGACGCCGTCCATGCTCGGCGAAACCAATGTCCAGCAATTGGTGCGTGATCTTGCCGACGAGATCGCCGACAACGACACGATCGAGACGCTGAAGGAACGACTGGACAAGATCGCCGCGACCATGGCCTGCCACGGCTCGGTCCGCTCCGGCCGCCTGCTCAAGCCTGAGGAGATGAACGCGCTGCTGCGCCAGATGGAAGCAACGCCGGGCTCCGGCACCTGCAATCACGGTCGCCCGACCTATATCGAACTCAAGCTCGCCGACATAGAGCGGCTGTTTGGGCGGCGGTGAGCACAAGCCAGGTCAGGGCACACGCTCAATTCACCAACAGGCGATAATCCTTGAACCTATGAGAGAAAACGTAATCCCTTGAGTAACCGGCGCTACCGCCGCGAAAATTCACGGAGATTATCTCGAAGCTTCTCCCAACCTGTTTTTGAACATTCATGTAGATGGGAGTCATCAGCATGCCGGCATCGCAATCGTCGTCATCGAAAGCGATCTCCTGAACGACCTTCTTTTTCTTCTTATCGATGACCCGCAATTTATTCATGCAGACGAGAAAGCCCGCTTTCTCGTAGACCCCGGCAAATCTGTGGGTGGCTGTCTGCGCCCAGAAGGGAATCTCGACGGTGCCGTCAACCTTCGCCTCACCGGTATCGTCGAGGCTTGCGACCTTCTTCAGCGTGATCGGGAACTTGTCCGAGCCCTTGCTCCAAGTCCCTGTTGCGCCGCTTTCGCCAAGGTCGAGAGAAAACGGACATCCGGCGGTGCCAACGGGCGTTTTCGATCCCATGACCAGCACCCGGTCGAACTCCCTGTCGTCCGCAATCTCGCAAAGGAAGACGCTGGTGCCACTGATCTTGCCGTACACCGCTATCGGGCTTTGCTTCGCGTCGTGGAAATAGCTCCCCTCGACCGTAATCCCGCTGCCGAAACTGTCATATCTCTGCAGCGATAGGTGGACGGGGTTAGGTCCGATGGAGCCTTCGTAGTTTTCGACCTGATACCAGCCCGCGGCGGCTTTCCCGGTCAGCAGCAAAACGCAAAAAATTGCCGATATGAACAGTCTTCCCATTCCGTCCCCCAGTGAAGGCAGCGTACCATAGCTGTCCTTCCTCTGGGTGTCTGCATTCTGATGGAAGCGGTTCTCGGTTTGAGTCCGATTTAACGCTTTAAATTCACCACGATCACGCCGCCGAGGGCCAACGCACCGCCGATTATGCCGAGCAGTGTCGGCACTTCGCCCAGCCAGAAGAAACCGATCAGGGCAGACATGGGCGAGACCAGATAAAGGAAGTTCGAGGCACGGGCGGCCGGGAGACGCGACAGAGCGGTTGCCCAGGCGGCATAGGCGATCAGGCTGGGCACGATGCCAAGAAAGATCACGGCGCCGATCCCGGCCGTGTTGGCGACCGCTGCCTGCGCAAAGCCGCTTGGCAAAAAGGGCGCCAGGCAAAGTGCACCAAGGACCATGTTCGAGGCCGAAATGGTCAGCGGGTGATGGCGGGCAAAGAGCGGCTTCTGGACGATCGTGTTGACAGCCGAGCACAGCGCGGAGCCAAGAACCAGCAGCGCGCCGGTGTCGAAACTCAAGCCATTGCCGTCGGCGACCGCAATGATGCCGATGCCGGCGAAAGAAATGGCCGTGCCAAACCAGGCCCACGTTGAGAAACGCTCGCCCAGCAATGCCATTGCCATGATGGCGGTGAAGATCGGGCTGACATTGATGATGAAACCGGCGGCGCCAGCCGACACGGTCAGTTCGCCGTAATTAAGCATGACGGTGTAGAGCGCGACGAAAATGGCGCCGCCAAAGCCGAGGCGCCACACTTCATCGAGCCTCGGCAGTGCCGGGGGCTTGACGGCAAGAAAGATCGCCGCCGGCACCGCGGCAATGGCAAAGCGCAGCGAACCGAGTTCCAGCGGCCCGAAGGCGGCGAGACCCGCACGAATCGCTGGAAAGGCCGATGCCCAGCCGACCACCGTCAGAGCCACGGCGATGGCTGCCGTGGTGTCCATCCGCTGTGTCGGATTCGACGTGCTGGTCGTTGCGCTCATCTGCCTGTCCTCGGGTTCCCAGAGTGTTGAAAGGCAGAAAGCGCCTTTTCGGCGCGGTTGACAAACGATCAAATCGAGGATCACCTGTGACTGTGGATCACAGCTCAGACACTATGGTGCCGCTCGAGACCCTGCGCGCCTTCGATGCGGCGGCGCGAACGGGGAGCTTTTCGGCCGCGGCCGAGAAGCTCAACATCACCCACGGCGCCGTCAGCCGGCAGATCGCCAAGCTGGAGGACTGGCTGGGCTTGAAAGTGTTCGACCGCGGCGCGCGTGGCGTCTCGCTGACCATCGAGGGCAACCGCCTGCATCTGCGCACGGCCGAAGCCTTTGCGCTGATCTCCAGCCATTCCGACCGCTGGGTCGAGCCGCGCGGCACCGCCGTGGTGCGGCTGACCTCGATACCCTCCGTCAGCGGGCTGTGGCTGATGCCACGCATGGCGGCGCTGGAGAACAATCCCACCAAGCTGCGCATCGTGCTCGACGTCGACATCCGCCAGGCCGACCTTGCCGATGAAGGCATCGACCTGTCGGTCCGCTGCGGCCGCGGCGGCATTCCGGGCCGCATCTCGGTGAAGCTGTTCGAGGAACATGTCTTTCCCGTCGCCGCGCCCGGCCTTGCCCACGCGAGCGGTCGCGGCGCCCCGGCCCGGCTGCTCAAATTTCCGCTGATCAACGATTCCGACGCTTCGGGGTGGCGTGCCTGGTTTGCCGCGCAAGGGATGGACTACCGCCCGCGCCCGCAGGATCGCCGCTTCGAGGACTACAATCTGGTGCTCGACGCCGCAGCTTACGGGCTCGGCATCGCGCTGGCGCGGCCACCGCTGACCGGACACCAGTTGGAGGCAGGCCGCATCGTCGCCGTTGACGAGCGCACGGCGCTGAACCCGGTGTCGTACTGGCTCGACCGGCCGCTGGGGCGGCCACGCACGGCTGCCGCCGAACTTTCACGCCGTATCGCTGTCGAGGCGGGGCTGGCGATGGACAAGATGGAAGCATTCCTCGAAGCCGAGCGATAGCGGCGATCGTTCGGTGCTCAGCGAAGCACCAGCAGGGCTAGCCCGACAATGGCGACGGCCAGAAACCCGGTTGCCAGCGCCATCAGACCGACACGCGTCTGCTTTCGGCCTTGCGGCTGGGCCGCATCATTCGGCCCAGACGTCGCCTGCTCCCGCTTCATTGGCATATCGGTGGTGGCAGCGCGGCGCTGCGGCGAAACCACGGGTGCGAGAAGCGCAAACCAGGGCAGTCCTACGGGCTTTGCGGGAGCGCCATCTTCGGCCTTGGCCGGCGGCAGCGGCAGATCGCGCTGTGTGTCGTCATTTGCCGGCGAGACCGCAACGACCCTTGTCGGCGCGACCTTGTCTGGCGCCTCGACGCCAGGTTCAGCAAGGGCCAGATAGGCTTGCAGGACCTCGGCAGAACCCGTCTGCTGCCCCTTTGCGGTGGCTGCGGACAACAGCGCCTGCAGCGCCGGCGCCGCTGCCTGCTGCAAAGGCGCGCCGGACGGCGTCGGCGGCTGCACCAGCGCCTTTATAAGTGCTGCTTTCGCCGGATCGGCCTTCGCCGACGGCAACGCTGCCAACATCATGGCCTCACGCAGCAGCGCGGTCAGGCGGGCGGATGAAATGTCCATACCGGTCCCATAAGAATGGTTTGGAGCGACAATAGCGCCTCAGCATTGCGTCAAGCTTGACCTTGCCGGCAATTTATGGCGATGAAATCAGCATGAACCTTGGCACCACTCCATGATGAACCGCTTCGAAGGCCCCGGCGGCAAGGAAGCCCGTATCCGCTATCTCGACGGCGACTTCCAGGTCACCAGCCCCGGCGCCTTCGTGCGTTGCGCGGTGACCGGCGAGAGCATTCCGCTGGACGAGCTCAAATATTGGAGCGTCGCCAGGCAGGAGCCCTATGTCAGCGCCGCCGCCTCGCTGCGCCGCGAGATCGAGATGCATCCGGACCTGCGCAGCCGGGGTTAAAGGCGCGCACAGAGCCGTTGGTCGCGTTCCTTCACACCCCCCTCTGTCCTGCCGGACATCTCCCCCGCAAGGGGGGAGATTGGATGATCATCTTTGCTTTCGCCAAATCACCAGCGTTGCAGAATGAGCGCCATTGGCAAAGCTGCTGATCTCCCTCCTTGCGGGGGAGATGGCCGGCAGGCCAGAGGGGGGTGCTGTCCGCCAGCATCTCCGCGTGACGCTGCACGCCCTACCCTCGCAGCTTCCGCTGTCTCCAGGCATCCAGCGTCTCGTCGATGATGCGCTCCGGCACAGTGTCGAGTTCGAACGTGGCGTCGATCTCCAGCACGGCGAGTTCAGCGAGGAAATCGGCCGGGGCAGCGCCGTGGCGCAGCCGGGCGGCGTCCTTGGCGGTGGTGACGAGGCCCAGTCCATCGCGGCGCGCGGTTGCCGCCAGTTCCGCGAGTTCATCAGGGGCATAGAAGTGATGGTCCGGAAACGACCGGCTCAGCGCCACTTCCGCACCGGTGCCGCGCAGCGTGTCGAAGAATTTTTCGGGGTGGCCGATGCCGGCAAAGGCGAGGAACCGCCGGCCGGCGAACCGCTCCTTGGCCGCGGGCTCGGCATGCGCCTCGAAGATCGGCCGGCCGGCGCGCGCCGCCTGGCGCACGACCTGGTCGGCGGCAGCGCCCTCGCCCATCTTCAACAGCCCGTCGGTGAACACCAACTGATCGACGATGTTGGCTCTCAGCGGACCGCCCGGAATGACCCGGCCGTTGCCGATGCCGTAACGGGCGTCGACGACGACCAGCGCATAATCGATATGGATGCGTGCGCTCTGAAAACCGTCATCCATGATCAGGAAATCGCAGCCATGGGCTTCCATGAGCAGCTTGGCGCCGGCAGCGCGGTTGGGGCTCACCGCAACCGGCGCGTGCTCGGCCAAAAGCAGCGGCTCGTCGCCGACATGCTTTGCAGCGTCGTGACTGGCATCGACGACATGCGGCTGCGCGAACGAGCCGCCATGGCCGCGCGACAGGAATCCGGGATTGAGCTGCATGCGCCTGGCCTGCTTGGCCAGCGCGATGGCGATCGGCGTCTTGCCGCTGCCGCCGACGGTGAAGTTGCCGACGCAAAGCACTGGCGCGTCGATCTTTTCACGTACCGCCCGATGCATGCGGCGGCCGGCGACGATGCCATAGACGGCTGATAGCGGCGACAGCGCAAAGACCCGCCAGTCCGGCGCTTCCCACCAGAAAGGTGGTGCTTCCGACGCCACCTATCGCCCGTCGGCGCCCTTCAGGCGCGACTTGACGATCAATGGCTGGATATAAGGCTCGAGCGACTTCAGCGTGTGCGCCAGCGCACCGCGCATCTGGTCGACTGTGGCGGCACCGGCCGCCATCATCTCATGGCGCGCAACTTCATTGCTCAGCAGGAAATTGACGGCGCCGGCCAGCATGTCGCGGTCGCGCACCAGCTTGGCGCCGCCGCTGTCGAGCAGGCGCTGATAGGCCTCGCGAAAATTCTGGACGTTGCGGCCGGCCAGCACAGCGGTGTCGAGCATGGCCGGCTCCAGCGGATTCTGGCCGCCTTCCGAGGTCAGCGAGCGGCCGACAAAGGCGATTTCCGTCAGCCGGAGATAAAGCCCCATCTCGCCGATCGTATCGCCGAGCAGGATATCGGTGTCGGCGGTGATCCGGTCGCCCTTGCTGCGCCGCGCCAGCTTCAGGCCCATGCCGGAAATCTGTGCGGCCAGCGCTTCGGCGCGGTCGGGATGACGCGGGACGATGATCGTCAGCAGTCCATGGTGGCGCTTGTAGAGCGTGGCGTGGACTTCCGCCGCGACCACCTCCTCGCCGTCATGGGTCGAAATTGCCGCCCAGGTCGGGCGGCCGGCGATCTGGCGCTTCAGCGTCGCCAGCGCCCGTTCGTCGACCGGCGGCGGCAAGGTGTCGACCTTGAGGTTGCCGGACACGGTGACCGGCCGGGCGCCAAGCGCGCGAAACCGTTCGCCGTCGACATCCGACTGGGCAACGACATGTGCAAGGTTCTCGAACAGCGCCTCGGCGATGTTGGCGCGCTTCTTCCAGGACTTGAACGAGCGGTCGGACAGCCGGCCGTTGACCAGCACCTGCGGCACGTGTCGGGCGCCGAGCTCGAGGATGGTCATCGGCCATATCTCGGATTCGGCGATGATAGCCAGGTCCGGCCGCCAGTGATCGAGAAAGCGGCTGACGGCCGGCTTGAGGTCGAGCGGAACATATTGGTGGATGATGCGGTCGCCCAGCCGTTCGTCGGCAACCTGCGCCGAGGTCACTGTTCCCGTCGTCAGCACGATGTTGACACCGTAGTCGAGGATGCTTTGCACCAGCGGCACGACCGCAAGGGTCTCGCCGACGCTTGCCGCATGGATCCAGATCACCGGCCCTTCAGGGCGCGGCCGCCCGGCAACACCGTAGCGCTCGCGGCTGCGGCTGCGGTCTTCCTTGCCCTGCGACGTGCGCCACGCGACATAGGGGCCCATCAGCGGATAGGCGGCTGCACCGGCAAGGCGGTACGCCGCCAGGAAGGCGCGCGCCCAGCCGACGCTCATGGCCTGCCGTCCACGAGCCGATAGGCCTCGGCGGTCGCGGCATTGAGCGCGGCCGTGACTTCCTGGCGCTTGCGCTCCATTTCGGCCTCGTCGGCATTGGCCGGCACGAAAACCGGCGTTCCGATGACGATCGAGGAGCGGCCGAACGGCAGGTTGATGGTGGTCTTGTCCCAGCTCCTTTCCAGCACCTTGCGGCGGCTGGTGGCGATGGCGGCAGGCATGATCGGCCGGCCGGAAAGGCGTGCGAGCAGAACGATACCAAGCCCGGCGTCGCGCGGCGTGCCGTGGGGAATGTCGGCGATCATGGCGACGTTCTTGCCGGCGACGAGTGACTTTTTCAGGGCAATGAGCGCCTTGGCGCCGCCCTTGTCGAGATGCTTCGTGCTTTCACGCCCGCCGGAGCCGCGCACCGCCTCGATGCCGAATTTTTCAATCATCAGCGCGTTGAGTTCGGCGTCGGCGCTGCGCGAGACCATGGCGACCAGCGGCCGTCCCTTGGGATAATAGGCTGGGGTCAGCAGATGCTGGCCATGCCAGAGCGCGATGATGCCGGGTTCGAATTCGGCGTAGTCGCCGCCTGAAAATTTAGCCGAGCCTTCGACCACGCGGTTGGTCAGGCGCACCAGGCGGACGAACTGGGCGAGCAGGCTGACGATGATGCTCTTGACGATTCGCGACTGCGCCAACGGCTCGCGGATCTTGCGCCAGAACGTCTTCGAACTGCCGCCGCGTCTTCTTCGGACCGCGGCGCCGGTGGGCTGCCCTTTCACCGCTTCATGCTCCATCACTGTCAACCGGCGGCCTTGCTTTCAGGGTCGAGCAGCCGGTGCAGATGGACGACGAAATAGCGCATATGGGCATTGTCCACGCTGGCTTGCGCCTTGGCCTTCCACGCGGTGTGCGCGGTTTGATAGTCCGGATAGACGCCAACGATGTCGAGCGCGTCGAGATCGCGGAACTCGGTGCCTCCCAGCTGCTTCAGCTCGCCGCCGAACACCAGGTGCAAAAGCTGTTTCTTTCCGTCTTCCGCGGCCATTTCGGTCCTTCACATATTGTGAGTTTGCGACAGGTCTAGCCCAAAGCTGCCGACTTTGGAACCTTCGATCACGCTTCCGTATCGGCAATGACGCCGGCAAGCACGGTCAGCAGCTGCCCGCTGCCGGCGACCAGCGCGCCGTGACGGATGATCTCCCCGGCATAAAGCGGCGCGCGGCCATGGCCGTCGAGCACGGCGCCGCCAGCCTCGCGCAAGATGAGATCGGCGGCGGCGATATCCCAGTCATGCGCGTTGGGCTTGACGAAGGTTGCGTCGAGCGTGCCGTTGGCGACCATCGCCAGCCGGTAGGCGAGAGACGGAATGTGCGCCGCGCGCCGCACCCGGCTTTGCCATTGCGCCGGCATCAGGTCGATCAACTGCTTCAGCCCGCCGATCTCGACCGTCTTACCCAGGCCGCGCACGGCAATCGGCTTGCCGTTGCGGAAAGCTCCATGGCCAGGCAGCGCCCAATAGGTTTCGCCCTTGGCCGGACATTCGAGCACACCGGTGAGCGTGCGGCCATTCTCGACCACCGCGACGCTGACGCACCACGAGCGCAGACCTTCGAGGAAGCCGCGGGTGCCGTCTATGGGGTCGACGACAAAGGTGCGCCGCGCCAGAAGCCGTGCCGGATCGTCAGTCGTTTCCTCCGACAGCCAGCCATAGTCCGGCCGCGCCGCAAGCAGGGTCTCGCGAAGATAGGCGTCCGCCGCGTGGTCGGCTTCGCTGACCGGCGAGGTGCCGCCTTTCATCCACACTTGCGGGTTCTTGCCGAAATAGCGCATGGCGATCGCGCCCGCCTCGCGGGCGGCGTCGCGCAGCAGATCGAGGTCTTCCGAGGCCCCGGCCGATATGACCGGGTCACGCTCCGGCAAGGGTCATTCCTTCGATCAGCAGCGTCGGTGCGGCAGTGCCGAAATCGCGGTCAAGATCGCTCGCCGGAACCATATTGAGGAACATCGTCTTCAAATTCGAGGCGATGGTCACCTCGGCCACCGGATAGGCAAGCTCACCATTGTCGATCCAGAAGCCGGATGCGCCACGGCTGTATTCGCCGGTCACCATATCGACGCCCTGGCCGAACACTTCGGTGACATAAAAGCCGGATTTTAGCGACCTGATCAGGTCTTCCGGCGTCCTGTCGCCCGGCTCGATGGCGAGATTGGTCGAAGACGGCGATACCGACGAGCCGCTGCGCGCGCCGCGTCCGTTGGTGGTCAGCCCCAATTCCCGCGCGGCGGACGTCGACAGGAACCAGTGCTTCAGCACGCCGTTCTCGACCATCAACAGCTTTTCGCCCTCGACGCCTTCGCCGTCGAACGGGCGCGAGGCCTGGCCGCGACGCCGTAGCGGCTCGTCGGTGACGGTGATGGCAGCCGACGCAACCTGCTTGCCCATCATCTCGCGCAAAAAACTGGTCTTGCGCGCCACCGAAGCGCCGTTGATGGCGCCGGCGAGATGACCGGCAATGCCGCGCGCGACGCGCGGATCGAACACCACGTTGACCGGACCGGTCGCCGCCTTGCGGGCGCCGAGGCGGCGCACGGCGCGCTCGCCGGCCTTGCGGCCGATCAATTCCGGTGCGTCCAGATCGGAAAAATGCTGGTTCGAGGAGTATTCGTAGTCGCGCTCCATGCCGGTGCCTTCGCCCGCAATAACGCTGGCCGAACGCGAAAAGCGCGACGCGACATAGTGGCCGACGAAGCCGTTCGACGTGGCAAGCACCAGCCCGCCGAGGCCTGCGCTGGCGCCGCTGCCGGCCGAATTGGTGACGCCCTTGACGGCAAGGGCTGCTTCCTCGGCGGCAAGGGCCGCTTCCTTCAACTGATCGGCCGAAACCTCGGTGGCGTCGAACAGATCGAGGTCGCGCACCTTGCCGACCAGCAAAGCCGGATCGGCGAGACCCTGATAGGGATCCTCGGGCGAGACTTTGGCCATGGCCACGGCGCGCTCGGCCAATGCCCTGGGGTCCGATGCCGCCGTCGCCGAGACGCTCGCCACCCGGTTGCCGACGAAGACGCGCAGCGAGACATCGTCGCCCTCGGACGCCTCAGTGTTCTCGACCTTGCCCAGCCGCACCGACACGCCGATCGAGCGGCCGCGCACGGCAACCGCGTCGGCGGCGTCGGCGCCGGCCCGCTTGGCAGCCTCGACCAGTGCCGCGACGCGGTCGGTCAATTTCGCTGCCTCTGATGTATCGGTCATGCGCGTGGTCCTGGCTGAAGCCGCGCCGGGCGGTAGCGGCTGTTGCACCATCTATTGTCCCAATGCGGCTTGTGCAATGGCGCACGGGCAATTGTCCCGCTGCGGCATAGCGCCCAAGCGGAGCGCGAAAGCTATCCGCGGCAGCGGCCGCCACAGACGCGCGGCTTGACGGTTTGTGAGTTTAACCAAGGCCGATTTCCACTCAAGGAGTGGCGACCGGCGTCCAGATCACGTCATCGATCCTCGTCGCGCCCGTTGCCAGCATCACCAGCCGGTCGAAGCCGAGCGCCGAGCCGCTGGCTTGCGGCATGATGGCGAGGGCGGCGAGAAAATCCTCATCCAGCGGATAGCGCTCGCCATAGACGCGCTCCTTCTCGTCCATCTCGGCGGCAAAGCGCCGGCGCTGCTCGGCCGGATCGGTCAGTTCGCCAAAAGCATTGGCGAGCTCGACGCCGCAGCAATAGAGCTCGAAGCGCTCGGCCAAGCGCTGGTCCTCCGCGCTCGGCCGGGCGAGCGCCGCTTCCGAGATCGGATAGCCGTACAAGATGGTGGCCCGCCCCTGCCCCAGCACCGGTTCGACCTTCTCGACCATTACCCGGCTGAACAAATCGGCCCAGTTGTCATCGCCGGCCGTGCGCAGGCCGGCCTTGACCAGAGCATCATGGAGTGCGGCGCGGTCTGTGCCGCCATCGGCAGAAACGGTGGCAAGAAGATCGATGCCGGCGTAACGCGCAAAAGCTTCCGCCACGCTCACGCGTTCCGGTTCGGCGAACGGATCGGCCTCGCGGCCGCGAAAGCGGAAGGTTTTGGCGCCGGCCCGCTCAGCTGCCAGCTTCAGCAGCTCGGCGCAATCAGCCATCAGGCTCTCATAGGTTTCGCCGACACGGTACCATTCGAGCATGGTGAACTCCGGGTGATGCAAAGGGCCGCGCTCGCGGTTGCGCCAGACAGCGCCCAGGCTGAAGATGCGCCGTTCGCCGGCGGCAAGCAGCTTCTTGCAGGCGAATTCCGGTGAGGTGTGGAGGTAAAGCGGCCGGCGCGCGCCGTCGGCGCCGATCGCCTCGGTGGCGAAGGCTGAGAGATGCGCCTCATTGCCCGGTGATATCTGCAGCGCCGCCGTCTCGACCTCGATGAAGTCGCGCTCGCCAAACCAGCCGCGCATGGCGGCAGCTATGGCGTTGCGCGCCATCAGCCGCGGCCGGCGGTCGGCGTGAACATCCGGCGTCCACCAGGGCGAAGCGCCAGTCATGGGTTTGCCGGGCAACGGAATTGCTGACAGGGCTGGCGGTTCGGGCCAAGATGCGCTACGGCGACGGCTCTCGCAGCCGATTTGCGCCGAACGATCGTTTCAGGCCAACGAAGTCTAGGATTGAAAACCGTGGTGAAGGTCATCGCCAGTTCGCTCCGTAAAGGCAATGTCGTCGACAAGGACGGCAAGCTTTACGTCATCCTCTTTGCCGAAAACATCCACCCTGGCAAGGGTACGCCGGTCACCCAGCTCGACATGCGCCGCATCTCCGACGGGGTGAAGGTTTCGGAGCGCTACCGCACCACCGAGCAGGTCGAGCGCGCCTATGTCGAGGAGCGCGAGCACACCTTCCTCTATGCCGACGCCGAGGGGTATCACTTCATGAACCCGGAAAGCTACGACCAGGTCGCGGTGCCGGAAAGCGTGGTCGGCGACATGGCGCCCTACCTGCTCGAAGGCATGGCGGTGCAGATCTCGCAGTTCAACGGCATCGCCATAGCCCTGGTGCTGCCGCAGCGCGCTACTTTCGAAGTGGTCGAGACGGAGCCGACGACCAAAGGCCAGACGGCGTCCTCGTCATACAAGCCGGCCGTGCTTTCCAACGGCGTGCGCACGCTGGTGCCGCCGCACATCGCGCCGGGTACCCGCGTGGTGGTGATGACGGCCGATGGCGCTTATGTGGAGCGGGCGAAGGACTGAGGCGCGAGCGCCTCCGTCCTGGTTGATCCGTTGCATTGCCTTCTGCGGCCGCTGGCTCGATAGTCCTGCCGATGTGGCAGACCTTTGTGACCTACTGGCCTCTGATCCTTGTGATCATTCCGATGCTGATGGCCGCCATCGGCATCGTCCACGCAATCATGACCAAGGAAGACGTGCGCGCCGCCACCGGCTGGGTCGGCGTGATGATCTTGTCGCCATTCCTTGGCGCGATCATCTATGCCATTGCCGGCATCAACCGCATCCGCCGCGCCACGATCAGCGCCATGCGGCCCGTCGCCGGTGAAGCCGAGACAGCCAAACACGACCACGACATTGCGCTCGAAACACTCATCTCAGCCGAATTCGGCCAGCGCTTTGCCGGCCTGAAGACGCTAGGCGACAGGGTGGCGCGGCGCGCACTGACGTCGGCAAACACGATCACGATCCTCAGGACCGGCGACGAAGCTTACGCAGCAATGTGCCGGGCGATAGACAGCGCACAGCGCAGCATTCTGCTCGAGACCTACATCTTCGACAATGACGAGATCGGACGACGTTTTGTCGAATCGCTGGCCGGCGCGGTCCGGCGCGGTGTGACGGTTCGCGTGCTGATCGATGCGGTCGGCGTGCGCTATTCCGTGCCCAGCATCCTTGGGACACTCCGGGAAGCCGGCGTCACCGTCGATCTCTTCAACGGCAACATCGTCATGGGCCTGAGACTTCCCTATGCGAATTTGAGGACGCACAGGAAAATCCTGATCGTCGACGGTGTGGTGGCGTTCACGGGAGGCATGAACATCCGCAAGGGATTCTCGGCCGAATTCGCCGGCAGCGCCAGTTCGGCGGATACGCATTTCCAGGTCACGGGGCCCGTCGTGGCCGACCTGTTCGCGGTTGCCGCCGAAGACTGGCGTTTTGCCGGCAACGAGGCCCTCAAGGACGAGGTTTGGCACGTAGAAAAGCCCTCGCCGCCACCCGGTCAGCCGATCCTGGTGCGGGCCGTGGCGTCGGGGCCGGACGCCAGCATCGAAACCAACCACAAATTGCTGATGGGGGCATTTTCCGTCGCCCGCAAATCGATCCGCATCATGTCGCCCTATTTCCTGCCGGACCGGGAATTTGTCAGCGCGCTGGTCACGGCGGCCCGGCGCGGCGTCGAGATCGACATAGTCGTGCCCGCGGTCAACAATCTCTTCCTGGTCGGCCGCGCCATGACGGCGCAGTACGACCAGGTGCTGAAGCACTATTGCCGCGTCTGGCGGCATGAGGGGTCGTTCGACCATTCGAAGCTGTTGTCGGTCGATGGCGTCTGGGCCTATGTCGGCTCCTCCAACCTCGACGCCCGGTCGCTGCGGCTGAATTTCGAAATCGACCTGGAGGTGCTGGATACCGGCTTTGCCGCCGAGATCGAGGGGCGCATCGGAGCGGCAATCGCTTCCGCCAAACCCGTCACACTCGCAACCCTAAGAGCGCGGCCATTTGTCATCCGGGTTTTTGACCGGTTGTTATGGCTGGGATCGCCCTATCTTTAGAATCAGGACAGATTGAACGCAGGCCTATGGACATAAACGGACGCAGCCTTCCTGAAACAGTGCTCCTGTCGATCCGCGGCAGGAAAGCGCGCAAGGCGAACGCGACGCCGCGCAAGCACATTGAAGGCGCCCAGATGGTGGTCGCCTCCTACAACGTCCACAAATGCATCGGCACCGACCGCAGGTTCGATCCCGAACGGACCGCCCGCGTCATCCGCGAGATCGGCCCCGACGTCATCGCGCTGCAGGAAGCCGACAATCGCTTCGGTGACCGCGCCGGGCTGCTCGACCTTGCCCGGATCGAACATGAAACCGGGCTTGTGCCGGTGCCGGTTTCCGGAAGCGGCAAGGGCCATGGCTGGCGCGGCAACGTGCTTTTGTTCAAGCGCGGCACCGTGCGCGACGTCCATCAGATCAAGCTTCCGGGACTGGAGCCCCGCGGCGCGCTGGTAGCCGAGATCGACCTCGACGAAACGCGCACTCTGCGCGTCATCGCCGCGCATCTCGGCCTGTTGCGCCGCTCGCGTTCGGAGCAGGCCCGCGTCGTGCTCGACATCATGAGCAACCAGGATGAAAGGCCGACCTTGCTGCTCGGCGACCTCAACGAATGGCGGCTGGGCAACCGCTCGGCGCTCAAGACGCTGCACGCCACCTTTGGTTTCACGCCGGCGGCGGTGCCGACTTTTCCCTCAGGCCTGCCGGTGCTGGCGCTCGACCGGATCATGGCCAACCGGCACGGCATGGTCTCGTCGGTGGAAGCCCATGATACGCCGCTGTCGCGGGTTGCGTCGGATCATTTGCCGCTGACTGCGTTTGTCAGCCTCTAACTCATCCGTCCCGCAGCCAGACCAGCATCTCGCCGGGTTCACGGTTGTCCCAGGCAAAGTACGGGACGGCGGTGATTTTCGTCTCGCTCACCGCCGGCGGATCGGTGCGATAGAGCCCGGTTTCCCAGTTTTCCTGGGCTTCCTTGCTGGCAAGTGCCGAAAGCGTGACGATGCCGCCGAGCAGGTTCGGCTCGGCATGCGCCTCGATTTTTGCCGTTCGCGGCAGAGCGATCCGATGCAACTGGCCGGCATTGTCGGTCTCCTCGACGCAATAGATCAGCGGACCGCGCGCAAGTGCGACGCGGCCGATGTCCTGACGCACTTCCGGATTGGCGAACAGACGGGCGATCGACATTTCGAGATCGAGTTCGACCCGGTCGCCCTGGCGCCACTCGCGCCGGATCGCGGCATAGCCGTCGCTGGTGATGCCGTCCAGATCGACCGCGGCGCCGTTGATCTTGAGCGCCGCCTTGCCGCACCAGGAGGGGACGCGCAGGTGCAAGGTGAACTCGACCGGCGCTTCGGCTTCGATCCGGATCGAGACCGCGCCATCCCAAGGATAATTGCTGGTCTGAATCAGACTGACCGCCCGGTTCGATATGTCGAAGCGCGCGGTGCTGTCGCCGTAGAGATGAACGGCCAGCGCATCATCCGACAGGGAGTAGAAATAGCTGCCGATGGAGGCGACCATGCGGCCGATATTGGGCGGGCAACAGGGGCAGCGATGCCATTTCCAGCGATTGTGCCTGCCCCGGCTCTCCAACGGGTTCTCGTAGAAGAACAGCGAGCCGTCGAGCGACAGGCCGGAGATCGAGCCGTTGTAGAGTGCCCGCTCCATCATGTCGGCGTAGCGGGCGTTGGGACCCATGCCGAGCATGCGGCTGGCCCAGAACACGAGGCCGACCGAGGCACAGGTCTCGGCATAGGCGGTTTCGTTGGGCAGGTCGTAGTCGCTGGTAAAGCCCTCATTGTGCGCCGATGGCCCGAGGCCGCCGGTGATATAGAGGTTTTTGGTGGTGAGATCGTTCCAGAGCCGGTCGAGCGCTACCCTGAGCGTATCGTCGCCATATTCGGTGGCGATGTCGGCCATGCCGGAATAGAGGTACATCGCCCTGACCGCATGGCCGACGACCTTGTCCTGCTCGCGCACCGGCTTGTGCGACTGGTTGTACTCATAAGTCTTGAAATGATAGGCCTTCGGATCGGCGCCGCGCGCACGCGCCTCCTCGTCGAAATAATGCGGCTGTTGCCCGCGCTGGTCGATGAAATACCTGGCCAGGTCCATGTATTTCTGCTCGCCGGTCGCCCGCGCCAGCTTGACCAGCGCCAGCTCGATCTCCTCATGGCCGCAATAGCCCTTCTTCTTGCCCGGCTCCGGGCCGAAGGTGTCGGCGATATGGTCGACGTAGCGGCACATGATATCCAGCAGCTTGCGCTTGCCGGTGGCCTGGTAGTAGGCGACCGCGCCTTCGATCAGATGGCCGGCGCAATAGAGCTCGTGGCAATCGCGCAGATTGGTCCAGCGCTTGCCGGGCTGGATACGCTGGTACCAGCTGGAGAGATAACCGTCTTCCTGCTGCAGTCTGCCGTAGAGGTCGATGACGGCATCGATCTTCTTCTCGAGCGCCGCGTTCTTGCGCCGGTAGAGCGAATAGGCCGCGGTCTCGATGGTCTTGCCCCAATCGGAGTCCCAGAACATCTGCGTCGTCACCGTCGAGCCGGTGAAGCCGGGGCTGGCCGCCTCGTCGGGCGACGGCGAATGGAACGGAATGACGACGCCCGGCGAGGGCCGGTCCGGGTCGATCTGCTCCAGCATGCGCGCCTCGACGCAGCGCTCGTAGAGGATGTCGGCGGTGCGCGACGCCACGGCATCGACACGGTTGCCCCAGAAGCCGCGGACATCGACCTGCGGCACCGGCAGTGGGCGGAAGGCGAGTTTGCCGGGCTTGGCGGATGGTTGAACGGTCATCGTGTCACTCCGTTGGATATTGGTCATTCACGGCGGGTCATTTCACCGCGCCGGCCATCAGGCCGCGGATGTAGAAGCGCTGCAGCAAGAGGAAGAGCACCAGGCACGGCACCATCATCACGGTGACGCCCGCCTGCACCGCGCCCCAGTCGATGGCGCCGAAGCGGCCGGACTGAAGTGCGGTCATCATGATCGGCAGCGTGAATTTGGACTGATCGGTCATCAGCACGAGTGCGGCCAGGAATTCGTTCCAGGCGCCGAGGAAGGCAAACAGTGCGATGGTGACGATGCCCGGCCAGACCAGCGGCAGCATCACCTTCAACAGCATGGTGACGTTGTTGGCGCCGTCCATGCGCGCGGCCTCCTCGATCTCGCGCGGCACCGCGTCGAAGGCGTTGCGCATCATGAAGATCGAGAACGGCAATTGCAGCGTGGTGTAGACCAGGACCAGCCCGGTCAGCGTGTTGTGCAGGCCGACCTTGGTCAGCACCAGGAAGATCGGCGTCAGGATGGACTGGAAGGGGATCATGATCGTCGACAGGATGACGATGAAGAGCACATCCTTCATCGGAAAGCGGAAGCGCGAAAAGCCATAGCCGGCCAGCACGCTGACGACGACCGACAGGATCACCGTCATCGAGGCGACATAGAGGCTGTTTTGCGCCGGCAGCCAGAGGCCGTCGCCAAAGGTGTCGAGCGTGCGATAGTTCTCGACCGAGAAGCCGGTCGTCGGCCATGGCGGCAGCGGCGGCTGGCGCGCCTCCTGCGCCGGCTTGAAGGTCGACAGCACGGCCCAGACGATCGGCGCGATGAACAGCACTGAGGCGATCATGCCGGTCGAATGCTCGGCGATCCTGAGCCAGAGGCGGCTGCTGCGGCTTCTTGCCTGCGCCATCAGTCGATGCCCTCCGGCTTGCGCAGCAGCCACAGCTGAACCAGGCTGAGCGCCACCAGGATGGCGAGCAGTATCATCGACAAAGCGGCGCCATAGCCGAGCTTGAACGAGACGAAGGACTGGTTGAAGATCCAGTAGACGGCGGTCAGCGTCTGGTTGCGCGGGCCGCCGCGCAGGATGATGTAGAACTGGTCGAAGGCGAGGATCGAGCCGGCGATCGACAGGATCAGCGCCAGCGCCAGCGTGCGGCGCATCAGCGGCAGGGTGATGGCGCGAAAGCGCGCGAACGGCCCTGCCCCGTCGATCATCGCGGCTTCCTGCAGATCGGTCGGGATCGACTGCAGGCCGGTCATCAGGATGATCATGGTGAAGCCCGCCACCTTCCAGACGACCATGGCGATGATCGACCAGAAGGCCGGCTGGAAGGTCGCCAGCAAGTTGAACTTTTTCGCCGTCAGGCCGAAATCGTAGGCGGCAGGGCTGAACAGGCCGGAATCGACATTGAGCAGCCACGACCACAGCAGGCTGGCCGAGGCGAAGCCGACGACCGCCGGCATGAAGAAGGATGTCCGGTAAAAGCCGGTCAGCCGCCTGGGCTTTTCGATGAACAGCGCCAGCGGAAAGGCGACGGCGAAGATCACGATGGTGACGATCACGGTGTAGTAGGCGGTGAAGCTCAGCGCGTTCCAAAAACGGTTGTCGCGCAGGATCGCCCGGTAATTGTCGAAACCGATGTAAAAATGCTCGCCCATCAGCGGCCAGTTGTGCAGCGACATCCAGGCCGTCATGCCGAGCGGGATGATGAAGAATACGACGACCAGCGCCACGGCCGGCGCGACATAGAGCAGGCCGATCCACTGCCGGCGGCCGGCGCCGACCAGTTTTCTGGCGCGTGGCGGGGTGGTGGTGGTGATGGTCATTTACCCTCCCCTTTGTGGGGAGGGTCGCTGCGCAGCAGCGGGGTGGGGGTGCGGCGCCGGCCTCCCACCCGGACCTGCGGTCCGACCTCCCCGCAAGGGAGAGGTAGGGCGTCGGTGCGATGATTGAGAATGCCAGAGGTCATGCTGCTCTTCCGTTGGATCTCGTAGGGCGGTGGGACACACCTCCCCCACCCCGCTGCTTCGCAGCGACCCTCCCCACAAGGGGGAGGGTAAGGAGCGCCGGCCGCCCGTCCAGGGAGACGGACCGGCCGGATCAGGACCCGCGACGGCAAGGGCGTTGCACCGCCCTCGCCGCCGGCCAGTCCTTATTTCTGCGCCTGGTCGATGATCGACTGCATGGTCTCTTGTGCATTGGCGATGGCGCCATCGACGTCGTCGCCGAAGACGACCTCGTTGATCATCTGCGTCCACGGACCGTTGGCCGAGTTGATCAGGTCGTTGAACACCACGGAATAGGGCGTGCGGCCCTTGGCCATGGCTTCGGCGGCGATCTGGTAGCGCGGATCGAGATCCTTCAGCGCCTCCTTGGCGATGTCGCCGCGCACCGGCAGGCTGCCGTATTTGGCCAGGATGGTCTGGCCTTCGAGCGAATAGGCGAAGTCGAGAAACTCCTTCACCACGGCGAGCTTCTTGGTGCCCTTGGTGACGACGAAATTGTCGCCGCCGGCAAACGAAGACCAGCCGCTGTCCTTGCCCGGCAGGAAGGTGACGCCATAATCGATATCCGGATACTGCGTGTTGAGCGCGCCGATGGCGAAGGCGCCGGACGGCGAAATGCCGATATTGCCGGTGGCGAAGGCGGCAAAGAAGTTGGCGCCGGTGTCGGTCTGCGCGCCGGCCGGCACCAGGTCCTTCTTGACCATCGAGCGGTAGAGGTCGATGGCGCCGCGCAGCTGCGGGCTGTCCAGCGTCGCCTTCGAGCCGTCCTCGGAGAGGATGTCGCCGCCCGAGGCCCAGATCAGCGGCGTGAAGGTGAAGATGTTGCAGCCGCCGCAATTGCCGGAGAAGTAGAAGCCCTTGATGTCGCCACCGAGCGCGTTGACCTTTTCGGCATCGGCCTCGATCTCGGCCCAGTTGGCCGGCCCCTTGTCGGGATCGAGCCCCGCCTGCTTGAACAATTTCTTGTTCCAGATCAGCACCGAGGCGTCGGCCGAGAACGGCAGCCCGTAAATGTGGTCCTTGTAGGTGCCGGTCTTGACATGCGCCGGCGACAGGCTGGCGAAATAAGGCAGCGATTTCGCCCAGTCGGTGATGTCCTCGAGCTGGCCGGCGGCGGCAAAGGACGGCGTGTAGATCAGGTCGAGCGACAGCGCGTCGGGCGCCGTGCCGCCGGCGGCGGCGGCGCCATATTTCGGGATGATCTCGGCATTGGGAATGATGTCCAGCTTGACCTGGTTCTCATGGCCCTTGTTGAAGGCGTCGACGATGCGCGGCATGAAGTTCGAGCCGTCGGCGCGAACCCAAATGTTGGCGGTGTCGGCGGCCATTGCAGGCAAGGCAATGATGCTCGCGGCGAGCGCGAACCCGGCAATCATGGTCTTCATGGTTTTCCTCCTCATGGTTTTTCTCCTCCTCCCTGTTGCGGCGCGCTCTTGGATCGCGCCGCGCGTTCTCCTAGCCGTCCAATGGGCGGCCGCATGACTGACGCACCACCAGCCGGCACGGCAGTTTTCGAATGCCCGGCGCGGCGGGTTCGCCACCGACGAGCGAAAGCAGTGTGAGGCCGGCCTCGCGGCCGAGCGCCGCCAGGTTCATGTCGACCGAGGTCAGCGGCGGGCGGGTCGCCTCGGCCACGATCTCCCAATTGTCGAAGCCGATGACGCCGACATCGCCGGGCACGCCCAAGCCGCGCTCGCGCAGCGCATCGATGACCCCGCGCGCGATCTGGTCGTTGCCGCAGAACACGGCGTCGGGTTTCTCCCCCTTCTTGTTGAAGAGCATTGGGCCGTCGAACAGCTTTCCGACGGCTTCATGCCCCCAGGCTTCCGACCACGAGCCGAGCAAGGGCTCGGTCACCTGCAGGGCGTGCGCGGCCAGCACATCGCGAAAAGCCTGTGCCCGCTCATTCACCACGGCAAAACTGGCGGGACCGCTGACATGGGCGATGCGCCGCCGCCCGAGGCGGCAAAAATGCTCGACCGCCAGCCGCGCCCCGCCGGCATCGTCGGAGACGAAGGCAACGGCATCGGGATCGGGCTGGCTGAAGGCGTAGATGACGGGCACGCCGAGATTGGCGAGGTCGACCGGCAAATGGCGGTCGATGCGCTTGCCGCTGGCGATGATGCCGTCGATGCGCTTGTCCAGCATCGCCTCGACATGCAGCTGCGCCAGCCGCGGATCGTCCTCGACATTGCACAGGAACACCGACACGCCGGCATCGACCAGCGCATCCGAAATGCCCGACATGACCGGCAGGGAAAAGCGGCCATAGGTATCGTTGGTCAACAGGCCGACCGTGAAGGAGCGCCGCCGAAGCAGGCTCTGCGCCAGGCTGTTGGGGCGAAAGCCGAGCCGCTGCGCCGTCTCGCGAATGCGCTGCCGCGTCTCGGCGGTCATCCGCCCCTGCCCGTTCAACGCCTTCGACGCCGTGGCCACACTAACGCCAGCCATCGCCGCGACTTCACGCAGGGTGACGGGTTGTTTGGCGGGTGGTGGCGTGTCGGAGGCCATTGTTGGAGTGTCGGTCCTCGGTTGGGAAAAGGTTTTCTCTTACAGGGCTGCGGCGTGTCGAGATGGGGGATCGACGGATACTGCGAGGGTTGGGAAAAGGTTTTCTCAGAGGGAGATTAGGATGAGAATTTGGGGATGGCAAGGGGGGGGTGGAGTGGCGAACCCAAACCCAAGGACGACGACAAGGGTCGAGGCCGCGCCGGTCGATGCGCGGTCGAGGTCAGTGTACAATGACGCGCAGGATTGGGAGAGCGCGCTCTGATCGCGGCTCTTGGCGATTGCCCGATACAGACGATTGACGAGCATCGGCTTTGTGAGGAAAAAGGGCGGTCGCCGGCCCAGCGTTCGGGCAAACCTATCCGGCTACGGGGGACGCAAAATGAGGCTCTATCGCTTCTTGGGTGCCGAGTACGGGATGCGGTCCATTCAGGAGCGCCGGATCAGGATCGGCCGCATCGAGGAGCTCAACGACGACTTCGAGTTCATCGGCGTAGCGCTGGCCGTCAAGGAAGAGCGGATCGCGCTGCGCGAGATGCGCCGGCACCTGAACGTCAACAACGGCGTCATCTGCATGAGCAAAGACTGGGACAGCCCGCTTATGTGGGCTCATTACGCGGACAGCCACAAGGGTATGGTCCTCGGCTTCGACGTCCCCGACAAGGCCTTCTACCAGGTTGAGTATCAGAAAAAGCGCCCCACTTTGGCCGACATGGGGCTCAACACCCTCGACGACATCACGCCCGACGACATCAAGCGCCTGATCCGCACGAAGGCCGAGGGATGGTCCTATGAGCAGGAATATCGCGCTTACATCAGCCTTACAGATGGCGTCGAGATCAAGGGCGAAACGCATTTCTTCATGCCGTTCTCGAAGGACCTGAAGCTTCGCGAAGTCATCGTAGGGTCGCGGTACAAAAGGCAGCGAGCCGAGATGGTAGCGGCGGTGAACGATCCGAGCGTCGACGTCTACATGGCGCGCGGATCGTTCGAGGAGTTCAAGGTCGTTCGACAGAACCAGGAGAGCATGTGGCCCTAAGGCTCACACCTTCTCCGCAATCACGGTCTATCGTCGGGCGGCATGAGGCTCCCCTATCGTGCGTTTTGCGTCTTCCAATTCCGCACAGAGTTTTTCGCGCAATTCACCCATTTCTTTCGTTTCACATTCCCAAACCACGATCGTCCGCCAACCACGTTCCGCAAGCTGATCCTCGTTTGCTTTGTCCCTGGCAATGTTCTGAGCGAACTTGTTGGACCAGAATTCCATGCGCGTCTTGGGAGTCGTCGCCTTCGAACAGCCGGCATGCCTGTGCCAGAAGCACCCGTGCACAAAAATCGCGACCCTGTACCGGGGCAACACGAGATCCGGGCTTCCAGGCATATCCTTGCGATGCAATCGGAAACGATATCCTTCACGAAAGAGCAACCGCCGGACCACCATTTCAGGTCCCGTGTCCTTTCGGCCGACACGTGACATCAACCAGGACCGCCTTTGGGGCGTCAATCGATCTACCATTGTTCCTTCAATCGCTGAATTTCGTATCACCTCTAGCAAATCAAAACGGGAAGGGCTTGCATACCGCCCTCAATTTGGCGATATATTTCCGAGTTCCAGTATAAGGACGGGTTTCTGGCGGTAAAGTATTCGTGTCATAATTAAGCCTGGCAACCATAATAGCATACACATACCGAATACCTGGGGATAAATAATGAAATATAAAGGGGAAGTTGTCGACCTGTTTTGTGGCGTCGGCGCTTTGAGCCATGGCCTTAAGCTTTCAGGATTTAAAATAGTCGCAGGCTATGATGTTGATAGCCGGTGCAAGCATGCCTACGAAAACAATAATGACGCCAAATTTCTTACCCGTGACGTAGGTAAACTTATCGCAGAAGAAATAAAGGCACACTATTCAGGAAAGCGACCAACGATTTTGGCGGGGTGCACTCCATGTCAGCCATTTTCGTCATACAAGCAACGATACGAAGAAGACCCGAAATGGAACCTCGTCACCAAATTTGCGACGCTTGCCGTTTCTGTCCAGCCCGACTTCATCACGATGGAAAACGTTCCCGCCCTTCTTAGATACAAAGAAGGACGGGTATTCGAAAGATTCTTCAAGATTCTTCAAGAAGGAGGCTACGACGTCGAATGGTCCGTGGAACAATGCGAGAAATATGGGGTTCCGCAGCGTCGCCGGCGACTCGTCGTACTTGCGGCAAAGTCCCATCATCTTGGAAAGCTCCAGCCCAATGCCAGCGAACTGATGTCGGTGCGGAAGGCCATAGGAAAATTGCCGCCGATCGAAGCTGGTACCAGTCATCCGGATAACGCCATGCATGCGGCTTCGGGTCTGACCCCGATCAACCTTCGACGGATCAAGGCATCCAAGCCAGGAGGAACTTGGCGCGACTGGCCAGCCTCGCTTAGGGCGGACTGCCATCGACGAGCGAGCGGAAAGACCTATCCTGGGGTCTATGCTCGCATGACGTGGGATGCCCCTTCCCCAACACTAACGACCCAATGTTACGGCTACGGAAACGGTCGCTTCGGTCACCCGGAACAACATCGAGCGATCACACTGCGTGAAGCAGCAATACTACAATCTTTCCCCGACGATTACGAATTCCTCCCTGCTGACGAAAAACCGTCCTTCACAGAAGTCGGAAGATGGATCGGCAACGCGGTTCCGGTCAAATTGGCCCAAGCCATCGGGAATGCCATAGCCAGCTCGAAGCCGAAAACGCGAAGCCATGTCTGAGCCAGATGGGGGCGTCTTCCGTTTCGAGATATCGTTGAGCGTCCTCAACCATCTCGGGCGCAACCTATATCGCAACTTCATCACCGTGTTAGGAGAGGCTATATCGAACGCTTGGGATGCAGATGCGAAAAACGTTTGGATCGACATAGATCGAGAGACGTCTCGCTTTTCCATCAAAGACGATGGCATCGGTATGTCTGCCGAAGATTTTCAGACGAAATTTCTGAAGATCGGATATTCGAAACGATCTGATGGTGCCACACGAACAGGCAGGAAACGTCCGTATATCGGCGCCAAGGGCATCGGCAAGCTCGCCCTGTTGTCGTGTGCCAAACGTATCTCGATCATCTCGAAAAGGGACGATACCGACTATGTCGGTGGTGTGATCGACAACTCGGGCCTGGACAAGGCGATCACCCAAGACTTGACACCGGAGCAATATCCCCTCGAAGGCCTCGACTTGAGCCTATTCGACAAGCTCACGGACAACCACAAGCATGGGACCATCATCGTCTTCGAGGAAGCGAAGGATCAGATAAGGAATTCCATCGCTCACATCAGAAAGATGATCGCGCTATCGTTCAAATTCGCGCTGATCGACAAAGAGTTCTCGATATTCGTGAACGGTGAAGAGGTGACGCTCAAGGACATCCAAGACGTTCTCGACACGACGGAATTCGTCTGGCTGATAAACGAAGCGGACGATCTTTTTGTTTCGGCGATGCGAAAGCTCAAGGCCGATCCGCTCCGACTGACGACGACGTTGAGCGTCAGCGGCTTTGTCGCTTCGGTAGAAAAGCCGAAGGACCTCAAGATAACGGGAACGGACGATCGAGCGACCATAGACCTGTTCGTGAACGGGCGCCTTCGCGAGAAGAATATTCTTCGCCACGTTCCAACACAGAGGGTCGTCGAGAGCTATATATACGGCCAAATACATTTCGACGTTATGGACACGGGCACGAAGATCGATCCGTTCACCAGCAGCAGAGAGGGCGTCGTAGAGGACGATAAGAATTTTGTCTCCCTACTGGACTATCTCAAACGTGAAGCACTGCCTGCGATAATCGATCAATGGGACAGATTGCGTCTAGAGCGGGGCAAGGAAGGAGACGACGAGAACCCTAGGAAATCGAGGAAGCAGCGCAAGGCCAGCGACCTATATTCCGCCGCCCGCGACGAATACGAACCGGCGAACAATGCGGAGACCAAGGATGAGGTCGAGGGGTGGCTAGATTCGCTCCGCAACGACGCGGAATTTAACACTCGTCCTATGTGGACTGCTTCCTGTCCGAAAATCTACTCCGCGAATATATCCGGACTTATAAATTAAGCCTTGATAAGAGCGCGCCTGCGGAAATACAGAATTGGAAAGAGACCGAGGCTAGGCGCAAGGGTGAGGCCAATATCAGCTTTGACGTCAGGAAGGATTCGGATGGGCTTACGTTCTTAGATATGAATATTCTTGCGCTGAGCATTGAAGGAACGAAGGCAACGGGCGGCAACCAATCTCTCTGGACCGACTCCATTGCGTACAAGCCAGTTAGAAATGTAGTCGGCCATACTGGTCTTCTGACTAATAATGCCAAGAACCATCTCTCGCTCACGTTCGAGAACATAAAGGCGAGAGTGAAGAAGCTCATCTCGGAAAGACCGAAGAAATTGCCTTAGAGGGACGCGGCGCCTGAACTTCCTATTCGCTGCCACGTATGCGGCCTAGGCCGTACGGCCATATTGGTGATTGTGTCGATGAAAAGAGGGCGCGGGCTTGGATGAAGACCAGAAAAGCTTCCTGACACATTTGCGAAGCACGCACTTTTCGCTTGTCGTGCTTTGTCTCGTCGCCGTTTTCGCTATTTCTCAGGTGACGACAGCCAATATTACAAAGGCTATGAACCAACTTAACGGAGTAATCGCGGCAACTAATAAAATTCAGTTGAACTCGTTGCTAACGAAAGAGGAAGGGTCGAACGAAATTGGCCTGGCTCGGTACCAGGTGAGTAAAACAGATGCTTTTGACTACCATGGCGGGTCGCTTGAAAGTTCCTTGAAGGATGAGGATCAGATATATGTATTATTTCCTAGGCAGAAGCTAAAATCTGATTATTGGAATTGTCAGAACCCTTTTGTGCCGAGTATCGAGCCGGCTCCCTACAACCCGCACCTGGTTTCCGGTGGGACGGACCTTTCTCTCGCCAGATTCATTCAGATATGGAATGACTTGGGTGAAGTCGTGTTGCTCGGCCCCAACGCGCTTCCTGATCAACTGGAGCTAGAACCCCGGGATGGGGGCGCTACGGTCATCGGTTCTCGGCAATATCCCGCCACCTACTTATCCAATGTTCCGGTTCTATTGACCTGTCTCGACGCAGGGGAAATCGGTCTCTATCTGACTGTTGGCGACGTCAACCAGAACGACCGCCAAGGTTGGGTTGCCGACATTCGCGCAAATATCCGACAGGTGAAATACACTGGCGAAATCATGCCCATCCGCGTCAATTGGCGTGAAAGGTTAGCAAAGGGAATTGACTATCTTCCCCAAAGCGACAGCCCGGCCTCGTTCAAAGAGTCGTTTCCCGAGCTTGAGGAATTAACAACGGATTCCCAGTCCGAAACGCTGAATGCAAACCTAAAGATCCTTCAGGTCGCAGAGAAGATCAGCCCCGCGTCAGTAAGCCTTTTTGGACTATCCGTTCCGCTGAGATTTGTAGTTACGTGGGGCGCCGCGGCCATTGCGATCATCCAGTTATATTTTTATATCAATATCGCAGCCTACTTCAATAAATATCCATATCCATTTGAAGTAACCTCGTTTCCGTGGGTGCCGACCTTTAGTTCCTGGTTGGCACACCTGACGTCCTGGCTTACAATCGTCATCATACCGGCGGCCATCGTTTTGTATCTGATTTATGTTGGGTTTAGCAAAATCAGCGTTCTCGAAATTGGCCCACTGTCCATTGCGGCGATAAGTTCGATCATCAGCGTTTGCACTGCGCGCACCATGTTACTCCGGAAGCCTTAGAGGGCGCCTGGAAGCCGATGGGCTTCAGCCAGGGCGCCAAATAGAAGGCACTCAACCTAGTACATCGGTACCATGCCGGTGAGCGGAGAGTGTGCCAGCGATGGAAAATCGGCTGCGCGAGGGCGGCCTCGCCGGCGCCGTCTGCATGACGCTCGTTCATGGCCTTTCTACCTTGATACCACGAATGGCCGCAGCCCCCGCAAGGGCCAACAGGGCCGGGTAATATCCTCGCCCAGACACACTCCAGAAACAAAATTCAACAGTTCGGAAAAACTGGCGAAAAGATCGGGTGGCATAAGCTTCCGCGGTCGGGATTCCGGATTCTTCTTTTTTGGAAGCGTCGGTCCTCCATCAACAATCGCAGCGGCGGCGGGGCTGAAAAGGCCTGCTCGTGCGGGAACAGCCGGGCGATGCCCGGTCAGGACGAGAAAGTATGGAAATGGACTTCGATATCGCCGAACTGGACAGCGACGCGGCAACACCGATCGGCAGCCTGGCAAGCATCGATGCGCTGGCAAGGATCGCTCGCGGCCCGGCAAGGGACGGCCAGGTCCTGACGGGCGCCGACTTTGCCCTGCAGCCGGGTGAGCGGCTCGATACGGTCTTCGAGCAGCTCGCCGTAACGTTTGCCGCACTGCCGGCGGTGATCTCCGAAGGGCGCGTGTGGACCTATCAGGAGCTGAACAGCCGTGCCAACCAGTTCGCCCGCATGCTGATCAAGCACGGCGTGCGGCCGGGCCACCGGGTCGGGCTCATTCTCGATCGGTCGGCGGAGACCTATGTGGCGTTGCTGGCGGTGATGAAGGCGGGGGCTGCCTTCGTGCCGCTGGCCACCGCGTTTCCGCAGGAGCGGATGGCGCTGATCATCGAAGACGCCGCCGTCAGCATGATCGTCACCATCGCCGCCTATGCGTCGCGCGCTGGTCAACTGGCCGTTCCCCATGTGCTGATCGACAGCGCCGCCGCCGAGATTTCCGCGCAGTCGCCCGCGCCGCTGAAGCCGCAGGCGGCCGACGACATTTGCTACATCCTCTATACCTCGGGCACCACTGGCAAGCCCAAGGGCGTGGTCATCACGCACCAGAGCTTCGTCAATTTCATACACGTCGCGGCCGCCTCCTACGGCTACCGGCCGGGCGACCGGGTGTATCAGGGCATGACCATTGCCTTCGACTTTTCCTCCGAAGAGATCTGGGTGCCGTTCGTCGCCGGCGCGACGGTGGTGCCGGCACCTGGCCAGATGCCGCTGGTGGGCGAGGAACTGGCGGATTTCCTGCGCCTCCATGACATCACCTGCATGGCCTGCAGCCCGACATTGTTGTCATCGATGACATCGGACGTTCCCAGCCTGCGCACGCTTTTGGTGGGCGGCGAGGCCTGCCCGCACAATCTGGTGGTGCGCTGGTCGAAGCCGGGCCGGCAGATCCTCAACACCTACGGGCCGACCGAGGCGACCGTCACCGCAACGATGGGGGCGCTGACGCCGGACCGTCCCGTCACAATCGGCGCGCCGTTGCCGACTTACTCGATCGTCATTCTCGACGCTTCGCTGCCGCAACTTGCCGAGCCCGGTGAACTGGGCGAGATCGGCATTGCCGGCATCGGGCTCGCCGTCGGTTATCTGAACCGGCCGGACCTGACCGACCAGAAATTCATCGCCGATTTCGTCGGCCTGCCGAACAACCCGTCGCAGCGCATCTACCGCACCGGCGATCTTGGCCGGATCAACGATAGCGGCGAGATCGAGTATGCCGGGCGCATCGACACGCAGGTGAAGATTCGCGGATATCGCATCGAGCTCGGCGAGATCGAGGCGGTGCTGCTCGACCAGCCCGAGATCGCGCAGGCCGCCGTCACCACCTGGGAGATCGAGCCCGGCCGCGTCGAACTGGTTGCCTATTACGCGCTTAAAACCGGCGTAGCGGCGATTTCCCGAGGGGATCTCGCCCAGACGATGAAGCGGCGGCTGCCGGACTACATGGTGCCCGCCTATCTGGAGGAACTGCCTGCCATCCCGATGACCGTCTCCAACAAGGTAGACCTGCGCCAGCTGCCGAAGCCGACGAGCATCCGGCTTTCGGCCGATCGCACGATGGTGCCGCCCGCCAATGAGGACGAGCGTTTCCTGGCGGAAGCGCTGGCCACGGTGCTGAAATTCGACGCGGTGTCGGTCGAGGATCACTTCTTCGACGATCTCGGCGCCAACTCCTTGCTGATGGCGCATTTCTGCGCGCGCGTGCGCACCAGGAAGGAATGGGCGACGACGTCGATGCGCGACATCTATCTCTATCCCACAGTGGCGCGCCTGGCGCTGCATCTGGGCGTAGCGGAGGAGATGACGACGGCAACCAACGAGCCGGTCCTCACCCGCCGGGCCTCGAATTTTGCCTACTGGACCTGCGGCGCGGCGCAGCTTTCGTTCTACGGCCTCTACAGCTACGTGGCACTGTGGGCGATCAATGACGGCCTCAACTGGATGTATGACGCGCTCGACGATCCGCTGCAGCTCTATATCCGGTGCGTGGCGCTCTCGGCCGCCGTGTTCTTCGGCATGTCGGGCTTTGCCGTCCTGGCGAAATGGGTGCTCATCGGCCGCTGGAAGGCCGAGGCGTTTCCGATCTGGGGCGTGCGCTACTTCCGCTTCTGGGTGGTCAAGACGTTGATCCGCACCGCACCCGTCGTGCTGTTCCGCGGCAGCCCGCTCTACAGCCTCTATCTGCAACTGCTCGGCACCAAGCTGGGCAAAAACGCCGTCATCGAATCGAAGTCCGTGCCCGTCTGCACGGATCTTATTTCCATCGGCGCCAACACCATCCTGCGCAAGGAATCGATGATCCTCGGCTTCCGGGCCCAGTCCGGCTATATCCACACCGGGCCGCTGACCATCGGCCGCGATGCCTTTGTCGGCGTCGGCTCCACGCTCGACATCGACACCAGGATCGGCAACGGCGCCCAGCTCGGCCATTCGTCCTCGCTGCATCGCGGGCAAAGCATTCCGGACGGCGAGCACTGGCATGGATCGCCGGCAGTGCCGACCACGGCGGACTATTGCAAGGTGCGCAATGTCAATCCTTACCAGGTCCGGCGCTTCCTCTATGAAGCGCTGCAGCTGATCGGCCTGTTTGGCCTCGTCACCCCGCTGCCGCTCCTGTTCCACAGCTACTGGGAATATGTCGGCGACGACTATCAGGAGACGATCGGCCTTGTCGCAATCGGCACCACGGTCACGCTTTTCGGCTATATCGCGGCGGCTTTCCTGGCAGCGACGCTGGTGCCGCGCCTGACCAGCCTCATCTTGAAGCCGGGCCGCACCTACACGCTTTACGGTTTCCGCTACTGGCTGCAGACCGTCGCCGAATTCGCCAGCAATTCCCGCGTGCTCGGGCTCCTGGCCGGCGACAGCTCGGCCATCGTGCACTACATGCGCGCCATCGGCTGGAACCTCAACAGAGTGGTGCAGACCGGCTCCAATTTCGGCTCCAACCAGCAGCATGAAAACCCGCTTCTGTGCGAGATCGGCACCGAGACCATGGTCTCGGACGGGCTGTTCATGATCAACATGCACAAGTCCGCCTCGGCCTTCAGGCTCGAGCCGACGCGCATCGGCGAACGCAACTATCTCGGCAACAACATCTACTATCCGCCGGACGGCCGCACCGGCGACAACGTGCTGCTCGGCACCAAGGTGATGATCCCCATCGACGGGCCGGTGCGCCAGAATGTCGGCCTTCTCGGTTCGCCCGCCTTTGAAATCCCGCGCATGGTGAACCGCGACAAGGAGCTTATCGCCGGCGTCGACGAGGCCGACCGGCGCCGGCGCATCCCGCACAAGAACCGCCACAACCTGGTGACCATTCTTCTGTTCCTGGCAACGCAATGGGTCATGCTGTTCGTCACGCTGGCGATCTGGGACCGGGCGCTGAACTACTATACGGAATGGGCGGAGGTCGCCCTGTTCGCCGCCGTGCTTTTGACCTCGGCGATCACCATTCCGTTCTACATTCTGGTCGAGCGGGCAAGCCTTGGCTTTGGCCGGCTGAAGCCGCAGATGACGACGATCTACGACGTCGCCTTCTGGCGCCACGAACGCCACTGGAAGCTGGCGGATTCGCCGATCGTACGCCTGTTTGCCGGCACGCCGTTCCGGCCGATGATCCTGCGTATGCTCGGCGTCAAGGTCGGCAGCCGGGTCTATGACGGCGGCAGCAATTTGACCGAGCGTTCGCTGGTCGAGATCGGCGACGACGTCACGCTAAACGAAGGCTGCGTCATCCAGGCCCATTCGCTGGAAGAAGGCGCGTTCAAGTCCGATTTCATCCGCATCTGCGATGGCTGCACGCTCGGGCCTTCCGCCTTTGTCCACTACGGCGTGGTGATGGGCAAAGGCTCGATGGTCGATGCGGACTCCTTCGTGATGAAGGGCGAAGAGCTGGAGCCCAACTCGATCTGGCGGGGCAACCCGGCCAAGCTGCATCGCTTCGTCACGCCGGTGCCGGAGGATAGCGTCAAGGCAACGGCTTGATGAGCGCAGACATCCGCCTCGTTTCGGTGACCGGGGCCAACCGGGCCCTGGTCGCGGCTCTGGAACTGGCTGCGGATCAGATGGATTTCGTCGCCAGCAATGCGGAGTCGCTGGACGAAGCCGAAACCGACGGGGACGCTCGGCCGCGCGTCGTCATGGCAGGGGATCGCATCGTCGGTTTCCTGATGTACGAGGCGCCGCAGGACGACGACGAGGCGCGGATCTACCGCTTCATGATCGATCGCGTCCATCAGGGCCAAGGCTACGGCAAGGCCGCTTTGCGCGAAGTGCTGGATGAAATCATGCGGCTCGGCCACATCAGCCACGTTTCGATCTGCTACGAACCTGGGAATGAAGCGGCACGCCGCCTCTATCGCGCTGCCGGTTTCGTCGAAGAAGGGCCCGACGAGGACGGGGAAATGATCGCCGACCTCGCTCTGCGGGGCGAACAGCCATGACGCGCCGGCTCGATGCCGGTGCCAGCCTGTCGGCGCAGTTGCTGGCGGCGATGGCCGCCATGGCACCGGCCGGCGTTCGGATCGGATGCCGCACGATCCGCGAAGGCGATGAGAACCATTTGCTGCCGCAGGAAGCACGCTCCATCCCGTCACGCCTGCCGCTGATGCGGCGGGCGAGTGGCGCGGCGCGGTGGATCGCGCACGAGCTGCTGGCGGATATGGGCTTGAACGACGTCGCTATCCTCCGCGGCTCCTCCGGCGCACCGGTATGGCCTCATGGAGTAACGGGGTCGCTGGCTCACGACGACGAGATAGCCGTGGCGGCCGTCGCGCCGCTCTCCCACGTCGCCTCGCTCGGCATCGATATCGAGCCCGCTTTGCCCCTGCCCGACGACATCTTCGCGCTGGTTGCAGTCCCCGCTGACCGGATCGACGCAACCGACCCGTATCTTGCCGGTCGCATCCTTTTTGCCGCCAAGGAAGCTGTCTACAAGGCCGCCTACCCGCTTGATGGCGAAGTGCTGGGCTATGAGGACATCACCGTCGATCTCGACGCAAGCGACGCTGTGACGAAGACGGGCCGCAGAGCGAGACTGGTTTACTGCGTTGCTCCGTGTGTGGTCGTTCTGGCGTTTGTCGATGGTGTCCGAAGCGCCCCCCTTTAAGCGGGATGGGCCAGCGCCCGAGAGCAACGCCTGCTCAACAAAGCGCTTTTTTTCGCAGAGCGGTCGCAAAAGGCTCACACGGTTCGTCCTTTGACAGAAGAAGGAGAGCGCCATGAGAAACCTTATTATCACCGAGTTCATCAGCATCGATGGCATCGCCGAGGTCGAGAAGCTGCCCAGCGTGACCTGGAACGATGAGATGCAAAGGTTCAAGGAGGACGAGCTTGCCGACAGCGGGGCCATGCTTCTGGGGCGCACGACCTACGAGATTTTTGCCGGCTCTTGGCCCAAGGAAACCGGAGACTTCGCCGACCGGTTCAATGCGCTGCCGAAATATGTCGCGTCGACAAGCCCGAAGGCACTCGACTGGAAACCGGCCGAGTTGCTGAAGGGTGCGTTGCCGGAAGCGGTTCGGGCGCTGAAGCAAGGCAGCGGCGGCAACATCTATGTGCATGGCAGCCTGAGCGTCGCGCGGGAATTGCTGCGCCATGGTCTGGTCGATCGCGTCAGGCTGCTGAGCTACCCTGGCTCCGTCGGGGAGGGCAAGAAGCTGTTCCCGCCCGATATGCCGGTGGCGTTGGAGCCGATCTCGACCGTACAGTTCAGCAATGGCGTGGTGGCGCTGGAATATGCGGCTGGGAGGGTGTGAGACGCTGGTGGGGTAATCTCCCCTTGAGGGGAGATGTCGCCGAAGGTGACAGAGGCGGTCGGTCCGTCCTGACGCAACCTCCTATCGACCGTAGGAGGTCTAGCTTCAAGCGAGACGACCCCCTCTGGCCTGCCGGCCATTCCCCCTCAAGGGGGGAGATCGGCAGCTCACCCTGCTTTCTTCCCCCGCTTGCCCTTGGCACGCGCCTCCACCACCCTCTCCACTTCCCGCTTCAGTTCGTCCTTGACCTCCTGCGTCTCGGCCATCAGCGTGTCGATCTTCATGAAATCGAGCACGCGGTATTTCGACACCGGCGGGCGGATCAGTATGTCGGGGGGGCGCTGGTTCAGCTTGTGGGCGATGATCGACTGCATCATCAATTGCGTGGCCCCATACATCAGGTCGACCGTGGTCGGGTGCTTGCGCTCGGCCTCGCTCGGCGCGCCGACGACGTCGATGGCGATGATGATGTCGGCGGCGTCTTCGATGAGGTCGAACGGCACCGGATTGTAGATGCCGCCGTCGATCAGCACGCGGTCGTCGCGCGTCACCGGGCGGAACACGGCGGGAATGGCAGCCGAGGCGGCGAGCGCCGAATGCAGGTCGCCCTCGTCGAAGACGGCCAGCTTGTGACCGAAATAGTCCGTCGCCGTCACCTTGAGCGGGATCTTCAGCTCGGCGAAGGTTTCCGGGATGGCTTCCGGCAGGAACGCCTTCAAGATGCGCTCTATGTTGAACTGGCTGACGCGGATGCCGCCCTGCATCGCCTCGGCGATGGTGCCGGGGCGCGAGCGCCACATGCGCGCCGCCACCTCGGCGCGGCGGCCGAGGATCGAGCGGGCATAGGTCTCGATGTCCCTGCCGCTCATGCCCGAGGCCATGCCGGCGCCCATGATGGCGCCGATCGAGGAGCCGGCAATGGCCACCGGCTTGATGCCGAGCTCGTCCAGCGCCTCGACGATGTGGATATGGGCGAGGCCGCGCGCGCCGCCGCCGCCAAAGGCGATACCGAAGGTGGGGCCCGAGGTGGAGCTCGTCATTTGCCCTCCAGCTTCGGCCCGATGCTCATGATCGCGGGCGCCGGCGTCAGCAGCTTCTTCGCCGCTGCCTTGACCTGATCGAGCGTCACACCGTTGATGAGCGCCGCGCGGCGCTGCACGTAATCGATGCCGAGATTGTCGAGTTGCAATTCCACCAGGGTCGCGGCAATGGCGCTGGAAGAATCCAGATTGCTGATAGCATAGGAGCCGACCATGTATTTCTTGGTGGCGTCCAGTTCGGCCTCGGTCGGCCCCTCCTCGGCCATCTTCTTGACCACCTCCTTGACGATGCCGAGCGTCTCGGCGGCGCGATCGGAACGCGTTGCGGTGGTGATGATCAGCGCGTTGGAATGCTGGTGATCGACCATGTTGGAATCGACGGAATAGGCCAGGCCGCGCTTTTCCCGCACCTCGTCATAGAGGCGCGAGGTGAAGGTGCCGCCGCCGAGAATCTGGTTCATCAGCACCGCAGGGAAGAAATCCGGCGCATCGCGCTTCACACCGGGATAGGCAAACTGCAGCGAGGTCTGCGGCAGGTCGTAGTCGACCTCGAGCTGCTGGCCGAGCTTCAGCTCGGTATCGGCAACCGGTTGCAGCACCTGCTTTTCCGGCAGATCGCCGAAGACCTCATCGAGCTTCCGTTTCAGCGTCGCGGCATCTATGTCGCCGACCACCGCAACATGCAGGCCGCTGCGGGCGAAATTGGCCTTGTGGAAGGCAGCCAGATCCGCTGCCGTGATGGTGGCGATGCTGTCCTTGGTGCCCTGGTCGGGCCTGGAATACGGATGTTCGCCATAGATCGCGCGCAGCCATTTGGTTTGCGCGACGGTGTTGGGGTCACGCTCACTGGCGATGATGCCGGACAGGATCTGGGCGCGGATGCGGTCGATCGGCGCCTGGTCGAAGCGCGGGCTGGTGACCGCCAGCCTGAGCAGGTCGAAGGCCGCGTCCTTCTGCTCGGCCAGCATCCGCATCGCGCCATAGGTGCCGTCGCGCGCCGCTTCGAAGCCCATTTCGGCGCCGGCATCGTCAAGCTTGATCTGGAAGGCCTCGCTGTCGAGGTTTCCGGCGCCCTCGTCGAACAGGCCGGTCATCAGATTGACCAGCCCTTCCCGCCCCGCCGGATCCTGCGTCGAGCCGCCATCGAAGACGAAGCGGATGGCGATGATCGGAATGGAGTGGTCCTCGACCAGCCAGGCATTGACGCCCTTTGACGAGGTCACCGGTTGGATGTCCATCGCGTGCGCGGCAAGCGCCGGCAGGATGAGGAAGAAGATGCCGAGGAACAGTGTGGCGAGGGCGTGGAGAACCGCGATGCGCCTATGAGCAATCGCATCAGGCCCGCGATCGCCAAGGTCAGCTCCGCCCCTCATCGCGCTGCCGGGCACTTCTCCCCGTATAGTGACGGGGAGAAGGGGTCTCGCCGCGACGCTGGCGCTCTTCTTACGACGCTGATGGTTGGCGAAATCGGCGATGACAGCGCCCCTCTCCCCGTCACTATACGGGTAGAGGATGCCGGCAGGCAGGTGAGGGGCAGCGCCAACGCTCAATCTTGTCATCATCAATTCCCCGCCTGTTGCTGCGGCAAGAGATAGCCGGTCGTCGTACGGTCGAGCAGCAGATAGCGTGCGGCGACCGCCTTGATCTCATCGGCGGTGACCTTGCGAATGCGGTCCGGCCATTCCTCGATATCCCTGACGTTGCCGCCGGTGGCGAGCTCGGCGCCGTAGAGATTGGCCATCTCGTCCTGCTTGTCGCGGGCGAAGATCATGGCCCTGATATAGCGGGCCTTGGCCTTCTCCAGCTCGTCCGCGGTGACGCCGTCCTTGACGATGCGGGCGATCTCGGCCTCGACGGCCGCCTCGACGTCGCTCAGCTTTGCGTCGCCGCGCGGCGCGCCATAGACGGTGAAATTGGTGGCGTCGAGCATCGTACCCTGGAAGAAGGCGCCGGTCGCCGATGCGATGCCTTGCTTGACCACGAGCTGCTGGTAGAGCCGGCTGCGGCTGCCGCCGCCAAGGATCTCTCCCAGCAGGTCGAGCGCCTCGGCCTCGCCCGGTTTTGCCGTGTGGTAGGACGGAACCACCCATTGCGTCGAAAAGCTCGGCACCGAAACGCGCCCATCGGTGAGCGTCACCGTCCGCTTGGTGTTCTGCTCCGGCTCGACCGGGCGGATGCGCGGGGGCAGGTCGGGACCGCGCGCGACCTTGCCATAGGTTTTTTCGGCCAGCGCCTTCACGACCTCCGGCTCGACATCGCCGGCCACGATCAGCACCGCATTGTTAGGCCGGTAGTATTTGTCATAGAAGGCAACCGCATCGGTGCGGTTCAGCTGCTCCATTTCCTGCATCCAGCCGATCACCGGAATGCGGTAGGGCTGGTTCTGCCAGAGCGTCGCGTCGACCTCTTCGTCGAGCACCGCCTGCGGATTGCTGTCGATGCGCGAGCGGCGCTCTTCCAGGATCACGTCGCGCTCGGTCTTGATGACCTCGTCGGTCAAGATGAGGTTGCGCATGCGATCGGCCTCGAAGCTCATCATCTCACCGAGCGCCGAGGGCGCCACCGTCTCGTGGAAGGCAGTGTAGTCATAGGAGGTGAAGGCGTTGTTGGAGCCGCCGATGGCCGATATGGCGCGGTCGAACTCGCCCGCGGCGTGGTTGGTCGTAGCCTTGAACATCAGGTGTTCGAAGAAGTGCGCTATGCCGGACTTGCCTGGCGGCTCGTCGGCGCTGCCGATCTTGTACCACACCATATGGGTGACGATGGGGGCGCGATGATCGGGAATGACCACCACCTCCATGCCATTGTCGAGCAGGAAGTTGGCCACCTTGCCATCATCCGCGGCCAGGGCCGGGCCGGCCATGGTCAGCGCGGTGGCGAGCAAGGCTCTCCGCAGCCATTCAGTATGAAATGTCATTGATGGCTCCGGTTGTTATCGCGCGACGATAGGCAAGGTTAGCCGCGGAGGCAAAGTGAATTGTGCGTCATTTTGAAGGCGCCGGTCGCTCCACCCTTACGCAAGCTCGATGAACCGGACCACCGTCTCGCCGTAGTTTCGTTTATCAACCACCGAGAATTCCGGCCCAATCTCGAAGGGCGCCGAGGCGGCTTCCTCGACCACGCAGAGCGCGCCGGGCAGCAACCAGCCGCCATCCCTGGCCGAGCGCAGGGCGCGCTCGCCAAGGCCCTTGCCATAGGGCGGATCGGCGAAGACCAGGCCGAATGCCGCAAGCGTACCGGCCTCACCCAGGGCGGTCGCGTCGCGGCGGAAGATCTTGGTGCGGCCGGTAAGGCCAAAAGCTTCGACATTGGTGCGGATCAGGCCGCGCCCTTCGGCCGATTCTTCGATAAAGACGCCATAGGAAGCGCCGCGCGACAGCGCTTCGAGGCCGAGAGCGCCGGTGCCGGCGAAAAGGTCGAGCACACGCGCGCCGTCGAGCTTGTCGGCAAAGCGGTGCGCCAACACGTTGAAGACGGCCTCGCGGGCGCGGTCGGTCGTCGGGCGGATGGCATGGTCGCGCGGCGTCGCCAGCGGACGCCCGCGAAATTGGCCGCCGACGATTCTCATTTATGCCCGGGTCTCATTTAAGGCCGGATCTCATTTAAGTCCCGGCATCATCTGGTCCTCGGGCCCTTGGGACCGTTGCGTGGCCGCTCGCCGCCCCGACCGCCATCCGGACGCTCGCCACCCGGCTTGCCGAACGGCTTGGCTCCGCCCGGCTTGCCATAGGACGGCTTGAACGACGCCTTGCGCGCCTTGGCCTCAGCCGCCTTGGCGGCATCGGCTTCCGCCCTGCCCTTGCCGATCGGACGCGCGCCCGGCGCCATCCAGACATTAGCCTTGCGCTGGCCCGGCGGATCGATCGGCCGCTGCTCGCGCTCGGGCTTCTTGCCGCCGCGCGGTTTGTCACCAAAGGCGCCGCGCGGCTTGTCGCCGAAGCCTCCACGGGGCTTGTCGCCAAAATCGCCGCGCGGCTTTTCGCGAAACTCGCTGCGCGGCTTGTCCGAAAACTCGCTGCGCTCAGGTCTCGGGCCGCGTTCGCCAAAGCTCTTTTCCGGCCTCGCGCCCCTTTCGGGACTGGTCGACAGCTTGCCGAGCGCTTCGTCGCGGCTGCCTTCGCGGCGCTTGCGGTTCTTGATCAGACCGCCCTCGCCGATCGGCCGATGGTCACCCTCGCGGGTGACTTTCGGCCGTTCCGGCTCCACGTCACGCTCTCGCCGCACCGGCTGGTTGGAAAACGGCTTGATGATCTCGGCGTCGAAATTGGCGCCGGATTCCTCGACCAGTCGCTCGCCGAGCTGGTCGCGCAAGACGCGGCCCTTGATCTCCAGCACATGGCCTTCGGCGAGATCGTCGAGCTGGAACGGTCCGTAGGAGATACGGATCAGCCGCGTCACGTCGAGGCCGAGCGATCCAAGGATGTTCTTCACTTCGCGGTTCTTGCCTTCGCGCAGGCCGATCGTCAGCCACGCGTTGGTGCCTTGTTCACGATCGAGCGTCGCCTCGATGGCGCCGTAGAAGACGCCGTCGACGGCAATGCCTTCACGCAGGCCTGCGAGCATGCTTTCCTCGACCTTGCCATGAACGCGCACGCGGTAACGGCGCAGCCAGCCAGTGGCAGGCAGTTCGAGCACGCGCGACAGACCGCCATCATTGGTGAGCAGCAGCAGGCCTTCGGTGTTGATGTCGAGGCGGCCGATGGTCATCAGCCGCGGCAATTCGGCCGGCAGCACGTCGAACACGGTCTTGCGGCCCTCGGGGTCGCGGTTGGTGGTAACGACGCCGGCCGGCTTGTGAAACAGGAACAGGCGGGTGCGCTCGATCGGCGGGATCTCCATGCCGTCGAGATGGATGATGTCGCCCGGCATGACGTTGAAGGCCGGCGAGGTCAAAGCCCGGTTGTTGACCTTGACACGGCCCGCCGCGATCAGGTCTTCGGCGTCGCGGCGCGACGCCAGGCCGGCGCGGGCCAACCGCTTGGCGATACGCTCGCCGGCTTCTTCCGCATCTGCCGGACGCGGGCGCGGCTTGAAGGCGCCGCCAGATGCTTGCGGCCGGTCGCCACCGAAATCGCGCTTGGGGCGATCGCTGAAGTCACGCTTGGGACGATCTCCGGCGTCGCGCTGCGGGCGATCGCCAAAATCGCGCTTTGGCCGGTCAAAACGCTTTTCGCCCTCGGCGGAAGCAGGCCGATCGCCACGCGGTGCGTAGGGCTTGCGCGGCCCTTCACGCTTTTCGAAAGGCTTGCCTTCGGGACGCGGCCCCTTGCTGAATGGCCGATCGCCGCCCTTGAAATCGCGCTTTGGCCGCTCGCCATCGGCCGCAACCGGCCGATCGCCGCGCGGTGCATAAGGCTTGCGCGGCCCCTCGCGCTTTTCATACGGCTTGCGTTCACCCTCGGCCGCCATAGGGCGATCCCCACGCGGCGCATAGGGTTTGCGCGGCCCTTCGCGCTTTTCATACGGCTTGCGCTCGCCTTCGGCT
This sequence comes from Mesorhizobium sp. M0772, assembly GCF_040320135.1. Classification (NCBI taxonomy): domain Bacteria; kingdom Pseudomonadati; phylum Pseudomonadota; class Alphaproteobacteria; order Hyphomicrobiales; family Phyllobacteriaceae; genus Mesorhizobium; species Mesorhizobium sp. M0772. Next base: position 63,260 of record NZ_JAMYPB010000023.1, read on the forward strand.
GCCATCGGCCGGTCACCGCGTGGTGCATATGGCTTGCGCGGTCCCTCGCGCTTTTCGAAGGGCTTGCCTTCGGAACGCGGACCTTTGTTGAATGGCCGGTCGCCACTTTTGAAATCGCGCTTGGGCCGCTCGCCCTCAGCCGCTGCCGGCCGGGCGCCGCGCGGTGAATAGGGTTTCTTGGCCCCGAAGGAGGGTTTGCCGCTTTTGCCGGCGGCGCCATCGCGGCGCGGCCCCGCGGCTCCAGGGCGGCTTTTGCCCGGGCCTTTGTGGCGCGGAGATTTCTTGTCGTTGTCGTCCATGTGGCCTTTGCCTTGTTGCGCTGCTACAGCGTGGCGCATCCTTTCGGACGCGCAAAGGACGCTATAGCACTTTGATTTGGCGCATGATCATTTCCGAAAATCTGTTCCGATATTCGGGTTGACGCGCTCCATAACAGGATCACCGCCAAGTGGCGAGGAGATAATCGGAATGGAAACCGCTTGAAGCGGCCGGATTTCATGGCGCTGGCGCTGAAAGAGGCGCAAGCCGCCGCCTTGCGCGGAGAAGTTCCCGTTGGCGCCGTCATCGCCAGCCGCGACACGGTGGTGGCATCCGCCGGTAACCGCACCCGCGAACTTGCCGATCCGACGGCGCATGCCGAAATGCTGGCGATCCGCGCGGCCTGCCAAACGCTCTCGAGCGAGCGGCTGACCGGCCACGACCTCTATGTGACCCTGGAACCCTGCGCCATGTGCGCCGGCGCCATTTCCTTCGCCAGGCTGCGCCGGCTCTATTTCGGCGCGGCCGACGAGAAGGGCGGCGCGGTGGTCAACGGCGTGCGCTTCTTCGCTTCGCCGACCTGCCACCATACGCCCGACATCTATCCGGGCATGGCCGAGGCCGATGCGGCGCTGCTGCTCAGGGAATTCTTTCGGGAAAGACGCGAAACGTAGAGCCTTCAGCTACCGAAGGCGACGGTTCCTACCAGGAGGGCAGCCAGTCGAAGAGCCCGCCGCTCTTGCCCTTGGCGGCCGCTTCCTTCTTGAGGCGGCGTTCCTTCTTGTATTCATCCTCGCCGAGTTCGCCCTGCGGCGCCGTGTCGGAGGCAGCCCGATAGGCCAGAGGCGGCTCGCTCAGATATCTGCGAGTGTTGGGATCGCCCTGCTTTTGCTCTGCGGTGCGGCGCTGGATCTCGGCGGCGCGGCCCTTGTCTGAATCCTTCGGCGACCAGGCCGGCGGGTGGCTTGAGCCCGAATCCGCCAGCGCCTTCTTCACGGAAGCCGGATCGGTCTGCACGTCGTCGACGATCCCCGACTGATAGGACGGGTCGTCCTGGTGGGCAGTGGCGTCGGCACGCAGGCGGGCGCGGCGCTGCTCGGGCGATTCGGGCCAATCGGTGCTCGCCGTCTCGATGCTTTCCTGCGGCGGCGGCAGCACTTCCTTCTGCCCCGGCGCCGGCTTTACCAGCTCCGGGCGCGGCCTGTAGTCGATCTGTTCCTTGTGCTTGGGCGTGATCGCGAACGCGCCGGAAAGGTCGCCGGCAAGCTGCTCGCCAGCCGTCTTGTCGGTGCCGTAGGTCGGCGAACCCATGCAGCCGGACAGAGCGAGGCCGGACGCGACAAGCGGCGCCAGCAGCGCAACGCGCACGGAAGTTCTGTCGATCATGCCAAAAAGTCCCACTCTAGACAGCCTCTCGATCGTCACCGGCCAAAGGCCCCGGTCCCCATCGTCCACGCTCTTGCGACGGAATTCCGGCGACAATTTGTCTTCCGGAGTTTCGCGTGTTTATCTCAACCACTCGTTAAGGGCAACGCGCGGGCGCTTTTCACCCGCCCGCCGTGGCATTTGTGCACCGGCTTTGAGCACTCACAAACGTCCCAGAGCCTTGAGTTCATGCAGCACGGCGGCATCGCGGGCAGACACGTCGGGGAATTCCACGTCCTGCCCGACATCGGCGGTATAGCGCCACGAGCGCGCGCATTTGACCAACCCACGGTCCTCGGCCTTTTCAACCACCACCGCGACACCCTTGACGTCGTCGAGCGCAAAGGCGCCTTCCGGCGCCTTGCCGTGGGCGATGACGAGATCGCTGGTGATCGCCATTTCGGCCATGTCGACATCGGCGATCGCGGCTTCAAGCGCGGCATCGTCGAGGGTCACGACCGGCACGGCTTCCAGCGAGGCACCGATGACCTTCTGAGCGCGTGCGATCTCAAGCGCGCCGGTGACGACTCGGCGGACCTGCCGCACCTTGCGCCATTTTTCCGCCAGTGCCTCGTTCTTCCAGTCGGCCGGAATCTCGGGGAACTGGTCGAGATGCAGCGAGACAGCATCCGGATGACGGTCGAGCCAGGCTTCTTCCGTGGTGAAGGGCAGCATCGGCGCCAGCCATTTCACCAGGCAGTCGAAGAGGTGGCGCACCACTTGCACCGAGGCCTTGCGCTTCACGCTGGCGGGTCCCTCGCAATAGAGCGCGTCCTTCCTGATGTCGAAATAGAAGGCCGACAGCTCGACCACCATGAAGTCGAGCAAAGTGCGGGTGATGCGTTTGAACTCGAACGCGTCGTAGCCCGAGCGCACGACCTCATCGAGCTCGGCCAGCCGATGCAGCATCAGCCGCTCCAGTTCCGGCATCTTGTCCAGCGGCACCTCCTCGCCATCGTCATGGGCGAGCGTGCCCAGCATCCAGCGGATGGTGTTGCGGAGCTTGCGGTAGGCGTCGATGTTGGTCTGCAGCACGTTCTTGCCGAGACGCTGGTCTTCCCAATAATCCGTCGTCACCACCCATAACCGCAGAATGTCGGCGCCGGACTGCTTGATGACGTCTTGCGGCACCACGGTGTTGCCGAGCGATTTCGACATCTTTCGCCCCTCCTCATCCATGGTGAAGCCATGGGTGACGACGGTGTCGTAAGGTGCCCTGCCCCTGGTGCCGCAGCTTTCGAGCAGCGAGGAGTGGAACCAGCCGCGATGCTGGTCGGAGCCTTCGAGATAGACGTCGGCCGGCCATTTCAGGTCCGGACGGTCTTCCAGCGTGAAGACATGCGTCGAGCCCGAATCGAACCAGACGTCAAGGATGTCCATCACCTGCTTCCATTTGGAGGCATCGTGATTGCCGAGGAAACGCTCCTTGGCGCCGGCAGCGAACCAGGCGTCGGCGCCTTCCTGTTCGAAAGCATCCATGATGCGCTGGTTGACGGCTTCGTCCTTCAGCACGTTGCCATCCTCATCGGCAAAGACGGCGATCGGCACGCCCCAGGCGCGCTGGCGTGACAAGACCCAATCCGGGCGTTCCTCGATCATGGCGCGGATACGGTTCTGGCCGGCCGCCGGCACGAAGCGTGTGTCGTCGATCGCCTTCAGCGCACGGCTGCGCAACGTCGTGCCGTCGCCGAGGTCCTTGTCCATATAGACGAACCATTGCGGCGTGTTGCGGAAGATGATCGGCTTCTTCGACCGCCAGGAATGCGGGTAGGAATGCTTCAGCCGGCCGCGCGCGAACAGCGCGTTGCGCTTGATCAGTTCGTCGATGACCGCCTGATTGGCATTGCCCTTCTTGCCGTTATCGTCGATGACACGCGCGGCGCCACCTTCGCGATCCGGGCCAAAACCCGGCGCGTCCCTGGTGAAGAAGCCGGCATCATCTACAGTGAAGGGGATGGCAGGGTCGATGCCACGTGCGCGCAAATCCGATGCCGCATCCATCCAGGCATCAAAGTCCTCGCGGCCATGGCCCGGCGCGGTGTGGACGAAGCCGGTGCCGGCGTCGTCGGTGACATGATCGCCGGCCAGCATCGGCACGGCGAATTCGTAGCCGCCGCCGAGACCTTTGAAGGGATGTGAAAGTGTAAGGCTTCCAAGCTCTTCGACCGAAACGCTGCGAAGGCGATTCAAGGTGACCTTGGCCTTGGCCGAAGAGTCTTCGGCAAGCGCATCTGCAAAGATCAGCTTTTCACCGGGCTGTGGACCGAACGAATTTTCGGCTGCGGTAACTTCATAAAGGCCGTAGCCGATCCGTGACGAATAGTTGACGGCACGGTTGCCGGGGATCGTCCACGGGGTTGTCGTCCAGATGACGACGTGGGCATCCCTCAGTTCCTTGATAGCTTCCCAAGCGCCACCCAACTCGGGTGTCGTGACAGTTCTTCCTGATCCAGCGCCGACGATCGGGAACTTCACCCAGATCGTGTCGCTCTCATAATCATGGTATTCGATCTCGGCCTCGGCCAGTGCGGTGCGCTCGACGACGCTCCACATTACCGGCTTGGAGCCGCGATAGAGCTGGCCCGACATGGCGAACTTCAACAACTCCCCGGCGATGCGCGACTCCGAGTGGAAAGCCATCGTCGTATAGGGGTTCTTGAAGTCGCCGACGACGCCGAGCCGCTGGAACTCGCCACCCTGCACCGTGATCCAGTTCGCGGCGAAGTCGCGGCATTCCTTGCGAAACTCGTTGACCGGCACCTCGTCCTTGTTCTTGCCCTTGGCGCGGTACTGTTCCTCGATCTTCCATTCGATCGGCAGGCCGTGGCAGTCCCAGCCGGGCACGTAATTGGAGTCATAGCCGCGCATCTGGAACGAGCGGGTGATGACGTCCTTGAGGATCTTGTTCAGCGCGTGGCCGATATGGATGTTGCCGTTGGCGTAGGGCGGGCCGTCATGCAGCACGTATTTTTCGCAGCCGGCGGCCGCCTCGCGCAGCTTGGCGTAAAGGTCCATATCCTGCCAGCGCTTGACCAGCAGCGGTTCCTTTTCCGGCAAGCCGGCGCGCATCGGGAAATCCGTCTGCGGCAGGTAAAGCGTCTTGGAATAGTCGATCGTTTCAACAGTGTCGGTCATTGGTCTGCCATGTGCATTGCCCGGCGGGCGTAAAAGCTCGGGCGTGAACTATCATGATTTGGAAAAAGCGCGAGGGGGCGCGCAAAACTCCCGGCGGCTCCGGCGGCGCTCAGGCCGCCCGGAACACCGGGCCTGTAATTCGTATCGTCAGCGCGCGAAGGCGCGAAAAGCTCGTCATTGCCGGGCTTTTAGCCGAGAAAGCCGCAGGAATAAAGCGTCTCTTGTTCGATTCACTTACATCGCGAAGTCGAAGCGATAGGTGGTCGAGACGCCGACCGTGAACTGGTTACGGTCGCCGCGCTCCTTGACCAGGCTGGAATCGGCGGCCGGGCCTATCAGGCGCGCATATTCGCCGAACAGGCTGGCGGTCATCGGGTCGGTGACCTTCCAGGTGATGGCGCCGCCGAGTCCGGTCGATTTCAGGCCGCCGCCAGGATGGTATTCGCTCAGGCCCGAGGCCACAGCCTCCTTGGCGTTGACGCCATAATAGGAGTGGAAATAGCTCGATGAGGCAAAGGACACGCGCGGGCCTCCCGAAATCCTGACCGTCGGCGTGATATCGTAGAAGGCATCGGCGGCGATGTCGGCGACAAAGCCATTATGGGCACGAATGCCGTGGCGCAATTCGGCGCGGGCGCGCAACCAATCCGTCGGGTAGAATTCGAAGAAGCCGCCGACCTCACCGCCCCAGCGCACCGGGCCGAGGCCCTTGAGTTCATCCTTGCTGTCGCGTGAAAACAGGAACTTTCCGGTCAGGCCGGCGCGGACGCCGCCATCGTCGACCAGCGCCAGCGAGATGTTGTCGTTGCGCGAGGTAAAGCGCGCGGCCGGGCCGGCCTTGCCCAGCGAGATGATCGGCGATGCGCTGAGCAGATAGCTGTTGGAGCCCTCGAATTTCGGCGCGACCATACCGGTGGCGCCAAGCGTCAGGTACCAGTCGCCCGAGAGCCAGCCGGAAGTACCCTCGCCCGCATTTGCCACAGTGGGCGCACCCAGCATGATCGCCGCCACAACCGCAGACATTTTCCTGACCGGACTCATGGTCACTCCACTAACACAACACAGCCGCGCCCTGCCCCAGCTTTGACGGCCGTTTGGTAAAATTTGATTTAAATCCGAGACAGAGATCGCGGCTTGGGAGCTGCCCGGCATCGCTGGACGGGTGCCGACGCCGGGATTAACCTCAGCGACGGCGACAAGCCAGGCGATCTTTGATGCAAGTGACTTTGAGGAGATGCGGCTATGACCCTGCACGGTGACACCCTGAAAGACGCGATCGGCCGGACACGAGACAAATGGGGATGGTTCGTCGCGCTCGGCGTGCTGCTGCTCATCTTCGGCGGCATTGCCTTCGGCAATCTGTTCATCGCCACCGTCGCCTCGGTCTATGTCGTGGGATGGCTGATGCTGATGGCCGGCATCATCGAGATCGTGCATGCCTTCGGCGTGAAAAGCTGGAGCCGCTTCTTCTATTGGCTGCTCAGCGGCCTACTTTATGCCGTTGCCGGTTTCTTTGCCTTCGACAATCCGCTTCTGGCCTCGACGGTGCTGACCTTGCTGCTGGCGGTGGCGCTGGTCGCTTCAGGCGCGCTCAGGGCCTGGGTCGGCTATAGCCACCGACCGGAAAAGGGCTGGGGCTGGGTCGTCGCGGCGGGCCTGATCAGCGTGCTGGCGGGGCTGACCATCGCCATGGGCTGGCCGGTCAACAGCCTGTGGGTGCTCGGCCTGTTCCTGGCCATCGACCTGATCTTCCAGGGCTGGAGCTTCATCGCTCTCGGACTGGCGTTGAAGAAGTAGGGGCTTGAAGAGGTAAGCGGCCGGAAGGCTCAAAAAGCGATGGCGCCGTCCAGATCCGAAAGCGGCCTGACGCCGGCCAGCAGCGCGCGCGCCTCCGCCTCGTCGCGCTTCATTTGTGCCACTAGCGCATCGAGCCCATCGAACTTCACCTCGGGGCGCAAAAAGCCGAAGAACGATACGTCGCAGATCTCACCATAGAGATCGCCGGCAAAGTCGAAGACGAAGGTTTCGAGCAGCGGCGCGCCATTGTCGTCGACAGTCGGGCGACGCCCGAAGCTGGCGACACCATCATAGAGCGTGCCGTCGGCGCGGCGAAAGCGGACGGCATAAATCCCTTCCTTCAGAGTCGTTTCCGGCGAAAGCCTCATGTTGGCTGTCGGGAAGCAGAGCGTGCGGCCGAGCTGCTGGCCGCCGATCACTTCGCTTTCGACGGTGAAGCGGTAGCCGAGCAGGCCTGCTGCCTCGGCGACCTCTCCCTCGCAGAGCAGCTCGCGGATACGGCTCGACGACACCACCTCGGCGCCCTCGTCGCGAAAGGCGTCGACCAGGGTGACGCCGAAACCATGGCGCTCGCCTGCCGCCATCAGAAACGCAGGACCGCCCTGCCGGTCCTTGCCGAAGTGAAAATCGAAGCCGGTGACGGCATGGGTGATGCCGAGGTTCGTCTCCAGCACATCGGTCACGAAAGCCTCGGCCGACAGGCCGGCAAAGGCGCGCGTGAACGGCTGTTCGACGAGTGCGGCAAAGCCCAGATGCGACAGCAGCCGCGCCTTCATCGGCGGCGGCGTCAATACGAACAGCGGCATATCGGGCCTGAACACTTTTCGCGGATGCGGCTCGAAGGTCAGCACCAGCGCCGGCACGCCGCGCCGCCCGGCTTCGGCAAGCGCGCGATCGAGCACCGCCTGGTGGCCGCGATGGACGCCGTCGAAATTGCCGATCGCCACCACGCCGCCGCGCAAATGCGGCGGCAGCGGCGCGGTTGCTGAAATGTGTTCGAAAGCTGCGCTCATGCAGCAACCCTACCGCAGTCTCGGAATGACGGCGACCGGCCGGTAGCCGTGCTTTTGCAGAAAGGCTGCAAGCCTGGCGGGGTCCGGCTGCATGGGATCGCCATAGTCGCGCGCGTGAATGCCGCCCGAGACGTAAAGCACGTCGATGCCGTTGTCGGCGGCGCCCTTGACGTCGGTCATCATGCCGTCGCCGATGGCCAGCACCTCGGTGCGCGCGACGTCTCGGCCGAGAAGCACGGCAACCTCCCGCAGCGCTACGTCATAGACCGGCGCATAAGGTTTTCCGGCGATCAGCGTGCGGCCGCCAAGCTGGGCATAGTCGCGCGCCAAGGCGCCGGCGCACCAGATCATGCGCTCGCCGCGTTCGACCACGATGTCGGGATTGGCGCAGATGAAAGGCAGGTTCCTGGCGCGCAGCCGGCGCAGCAGATCGGCGTAATCCTCAGGCGTTTCCACCTCGTCGTCGAACAGCCCGGTGCAGACCGCGCCGGAGGCCTCGAACTCCTCGACGAGCTCGATGTCGAGACCGTCATAGAGGGTGAAATCGCGGTCGGCGCCGATATGGAAGATTTTTCGTGGGCCTTCGGCGATAAGGTCGCGGGTCACATCGCCTGAGGTCACGACGCGGTCGTAGGCGGCGGCGGGAACGCCGATCGCATTCATCTGCGCCACCACATCGGCATTGCGGCGCGGCGAGTTGGTGATCAGGACGACCGGGACCTTAGCCGCACGCGCGGCGGCAAGCGCTTCGGCAGCCGCCGGAAAATGCCATTCGCCATTGTGGATCACGCCCCAGACATCGCACAGGATGGCCGAGTAGGCGCCCGACAAATCCGCGAGCGAGCCGATGATGTCAGGCGAATCCGCCATGCCGTTTTCCTGCTGTGACGATCATTGCGAGAGCTGCAGCCGACGGTCCGCCGCAACCGGCCCCGCATTAACCGAAGCGTTTCATCCTGTCACCAGCTTTTCGGCACTTGCCAGGCTGTTGCGCAACGGGCTGATCGAAGGTTGCAACAGGCAGGAACCACCCTTCCCCAGCTTCGGTCGATCGAAACAATGTCGCACCGCTGATCACCAGGGCCGAGTGGTTAACGAGCCTTGAAAAGATGGGCCTATGTTGAACGCATTTCAGCAACCTGAAATTTAACGATTTTGTGGGCATCTTCGGACCGATATTGGGTCCTGGCAGGGGTGCTGAAGGCATGATCCGCAGATTTCTGAACGACAGACGCGGCAACTATGCCTTGATGACAGTGATCACCATGGTGCCCTTGATGGGCGCGCTGGCGCTTGCAATCGACTACACCGATCTCCTGCGCCAGAAGCAGAACATGCTGAACGCGCTGGATGCCGCTGGGATTGCCACGGCACAGCAGATCGTCACCGGGGCGACCGACACGGCAGTCAAGGCCTATGCGAAGGATTTCTTCGAAGCCAATCTCGGAAAGGTCAGCTCGGCCAATACGGCCCTGACGGTGACGCTGCCCAACAACAACGCAGGTGGCGGCACGCTGAAGCTGTGCGCCAGTTTGACGTTCCACCCCTATTTCCTGCCGGTGGCGGCCATGCTGATCGGAAGAACGTCCACCGATGCCAAAACCTCCGCGTGCTCCGAGATCCGCCTCAAGAACACGCTGGAAGTGTCTCTCGTGCTCGACAATTCCGGCTCCATGAGCATCAACGGCTCCGGCACCGGCCAGCCGCGAATAGATTTGCTCAAGAAGGCCGCTACCGAGCTTGTCAATACGATGGCGCTCCAGGCCGCACAAATGAGGCAGGTCACCAGGCCGGTGCAGTTCTCGCTGGTCCCGTTTTCCGCCTCGGTCAATGTTGGCCCAGCCAACAAGGACGCAACCTGGATGGATACGACCGGCATTTCGCCAATCCATCACGAGAACTTTGATTGGCAGTTCATGTACAAGAACGCGTCGTCTGGTTATGACTCGAATAAATACATTGAAAAGGTCGGCAGTGCTTACTGGAAGCGCGGCAGTGGCTGGGGCACCGGGCAATACGGCCAAAATACCACGGCGACGCGGTTCAGTCTCTTTGCAAACGACATGAAGGCCACGACCTGTACGAAAAAGAACTCGAACGGCAGTTGCAAGACCTCTGTGACCGCCCAATACGAAGCCTGGAAGGGCTGCGTGGAGGCGAGGCCGTATCCCTATAATGACGACGACACGTCGCCGACCACTGGCACGCCCGCCACCATGTTCGTGCCGATGTTCGCGCCGGACGAAGCTGGCAATTTCTGGACCGACACCACTCGCACCAGCACATCGACCTGGGGTTACGCCAACAATTGGTGGATCGATTATTCCGACACGCTGACTGTCACCAAACGCCAGGCGGATATGCGAAAGTATTTTCTGACAAAGCCCTGGGACGCATCGAGTACTGCGGCCGATGATGGGCCCAATTCGGCATGCACGACCGCCGCGATCACGCCGTTGCAGGACATAACCACCACCGAAGGCAAGAAAATCCTGACGGATGCCATCAATGCCATGGCCCCGACGGGCAACACCAACGTGCCGGAAGGGCTGGCCTGGGGCTGGCGGACGGTGTCGAGCAACGAGCCATTCACAGAAGGCCGGCCGAACACTGAAAGGGGCAACGACAAAGTCGTCATCGTGCTGACCGACGGGGCCAACACCTACAGCATCGGCCCCACAAACGACATGACCAGCAGCTATGCTAAGGACGGATCGACCTACGCCGCCTATGGTTATACCGGCCCGAAAACGGGGGAAACCGCGACCCGCCTTTTCGTCAACACGACCGTCCCCAAGACAACTTATACGGCGGCCAACTACACAACCGCGCTTGACCAGCAGATGCAAACGCTTTGCACCAATGCGAAGAATTCGAACATTCTCTTGATGACGGTCTCGCTTGACCTGGTTACCACCAAGCCGGCGGAAAAGACCGCCATAGACGCGCTCAAGAAATGCTCCTCGGATTCGCGCTTCCGCAAGGATCCGACCGACCCGAGCAAACCGGCGAAGCTGTATTGGAACGCGACCGGCGCCACCTTGTCGCAAAGTTTCAAGGAAATCGCCGACGAACTGTCGAACCTGCGCATCGTCAGCTGATCGGCGCGATCTTTCGAACACGGCGCTCCGCCTCGGCGGGGCGTTTTGTTGCGGCGTTGCTCACGTGTCCGTGCATTTGGTTAGCGCCTGGTGAAGCGCTATCCGCGCAATCGAGCAGTTTCCCAAACCCATCCTTCAACGTTTTGTGAAACTGTGGCGGCATTGAAGAATCCGCAGGCGGGGCCGCTTACATCACATGCGTGAACTCTGGCGCACATTCCGGCGTGACTTCTGGCGTGACCGCCGCGGCAATTACGCTCTGATGACCGTTGTGGCGATGGTGCCACTGATGGGCGGAGTGGCAATGGCTGTCGACTACACCGGCGTGGTCAGCGAGAAGCAGAGGGTGGTCAACGCGCTCGACGCCGCCAACTTCGCCACAGCGCGCCGGCTGGTGGAAGGCGCCACCGACGACCAGTTGCGGGCCTATGCGCTCGACTTCTTCAAGGCAAACCTCAACGACGTCAATCCCGCCGACACGACGCTCAGCGTTGCGCTGCCCAGCAGCACGACCGGCGGCGGCATCGTCAAGCTGTGCGCCAGCCTGGTCCACAAGCCCTATTTTCTGCCGGCAGCGGCGATGCTGATCGGCAGGACGTCGGAAAACGTCACGTACTCCGTGTGTTCGCAAGTCCGGCTGAAGAACACGCTGGAAGTGGCCATGGTGCTCGACAATTCGGGGTCGATGTCGAACACGGGCACGGGTGCCGGACAAAAGCGCATCGACCTTCTCAAGCAAGCCGCCAAGCAGCTCGTCGACACGCTTGCCTTGCAGGCCGCGATGATCAAGCAGATCGACAAGCCGGTCCAGTTCAGCCTTGTGCCGTTCGCCGCCTCGGTCAATGTCGGCGCCAGCAACGACAACGCGTCATGGATCGACGCCTACGGGCTGTCGCCCATCCACAACGAGAATTTCGCCTGGTCGACGCTTAACGCAGCCGACAAATATGCCCAGAAGATCGGCGGCATCTGGTACAAGAAAGGCACTGGCTGGGGTGAGCAGGAGGGGCAGATGCTGACCCGCTTCTCGCTCTACCGCGACATGAAGGTGGTCACCAGCCACGAGCGCATCGTCGGCAGCAAACGCGTGGTCTGCGACAAATATCGCGCCAATCATACATGCTCGGACAGCCACAACGAATACGACTACAACGACACATATGGACCGTTCGCCAGCTGGCAGGGCTGCGTCGAAGTGCGGCCCTATCCCTATAATGTCAACGACGCGCCGGCCTCCGGCGGACCGAACAACACCGGCACCGGCGTCGGCGATCCCGCGACCATGTTCGTGCCGATGTTTGCGCCGGATGAGCCGGGCAATCATTGGTACATAACGCAGGACCCCGACGAGGTGGCCCCCAAGACCTATGGCGCAGCCAACAGCTGGTGGAACGACGATCCGGCGAGCACCACCGGCAAGACCAGGCAGTCCAACATGGCCAAGTATTTCCAGCCACGGCCGATCAATGCTCCGGTGCTGTCGGCCGGTGCCGGTCCTAACTACAGCTGCACGACGACACCGATCACGCCGCTGACCGACGTGTCCAACACCGCCGGGCTGACCAAGATCAAGGCTGCGATCGACCTGATGGCGCCGAACGGCTTCACCAATGTGCCGGAAGGCATGGCCTGGGGCTGGCGCACCGTCTCCAGCACGGAGCCTTTCACAGGAGGACGTCCTGAGACGGAGCGCGGCAACGACAAGGTGGTCATCGTGCTCACTGACGGCGAGAACACCTATGCGGTGCCCAGCAGCGATCCCGCCGGCAACAAGTCGACCTATGCCGCCTATGGCTATACCGGCGTCGGCTACAACGGCACTGCGGTCACCCGCCTGTTCGGCGGCACGTCGAGCGCCATCGGCCAGCTCAACTATTCGTCGAGCAACTACACCGCCGCGCTCAACGAGCAGATGGCGACGCTGTGCAACAACGCCAAGGCGGCCAACATCATGGTGATGACGGTGGCGCTCGACATGTCGACGACCGACGCCGGCGACAAGAGCGCGATGGAGGCACTGAAGGTGTGCTCGTCGGACTCGCGCTTCCGCAAGGATCCGACCGACCCGAGCAAGCCTGCAAAACTGTTCTGGAACGCGACCGGCGCCACGCTGTCCGACAATTTCAAGGAAATCGCCAACGAGCTCTCGAACCTGCGCGTGGTGAGCTGAGGGTTGAAGCTGCTGATCTTCCCCGCCTTGCGGGGGAAATTGGCGGCTTCGCCGCTTTCGACATTTTTCGATGCTGACGCAAAGGCTCCGGCCATCATGCTCTTGCGGTGAGTCAAAACGCGTGCTCGGTATCGTCACCGCTTCCCGGAGATTGCCCGTGCCCGAAACCGCCAACCATCTCGCCTTCGCGCTGGTCTGCCTGGGCATGGTGCTGACGCCCGGGCCGAACATGATCTACCTGATCTCGCGCTCGCTGTCGCAAGGCCCGAAGGCCGGGCTGATCTCGCTCGGCGGCGTGGCGGTCGGCTTTCTGTTCTATGTCGTGTCGGCTGCGCTGGGCATCACCGCGCTGCTGCTTGCCGTGCCGTTTGCCTATGACGCACTGCGCATTGCCGGCGCGCTCTATCTGCTATGGCTCGCCTGGCAAGCGGTGCGGCCCGGCGGGCGCTCACCATTCCAGGTGCGCGAACTGCCGAAGGACAGGCCCCGCAAGCTGTTCGCCATGGGTCTAATGACCAATCTCCTCAATCCCAAGGTGGCGGTGCTTTATCTGTCGCTGCTGCCGCAGTTCATCTCGCTGGGCAACGGCCATGTGCTGTCGCAGCTTCTGGTGCTCGGCGCCACGCAGATCTCGATCAGCCTGACCGTCAATGCCATCATCGCGGTAACGGCCGGTTCGATCGCCACCTTTCTTGCCGGACGGCCGCTATGGATGGTCATCCAGCGCTGGATGATGGGCACGGTGCTTGCCGCGCTGGCGCTTAAAATGGCGACCGACGCGCAACGCTGATCGGACGCAGCGCGCCGAGACTACATCGGCCGCCGACCTTCCCATTCGAATCGGCCGGCCGAACCTGCACGGAGGCCAGCGATTGAGATTTTCGCAGCCCTGCCCGGCAAAAGCCATGATCGCCGCTAAGTCAGGCAGGCATGACAATGATCTGCACCACCAATCATCCGCTCGCGCAAACCCGCTCTGGCGCAGCAAGTCCAAAACCAAACAGGCGCCTGCTGCTGATCGGCCTTGCAGCCATGGCCGGCCTCGCTGCTTGCAGTACGGTCTCGGTGCCGACCGGCGAAGGCGCCGGTGTGTCGTCCTCGGCCACCGCGACGCTGGCCGGGATCCGAGCTTCGGCCGGACTGCCGGCGCTGGTGCCGGACGCCCAGCTCGAGCGGGCCGCTCTGCAGCAGGCCGGCTATATGGCCTCGCGCGAACGCATGAGCCACACGACCGGCTGGGGCAAGGATTTCGCGTCGCGGATGAAAGACAATGGCGTGCGGGGCGCTGCTGCCGAGAACATCGCCGAGGGCCGCTTCGACCAGCAGAAGCTGTTCGACATCTGGATGCATTCGGCCGGCCACCGCCGCAACATGCTCGATCCGGATTTCAGCCGCTTCGGCCTCGCCTATGTACGCGACGGGCGCGACAGCGCCATCCGCTACTGGAGCCTGGTGCTCGGAAAATAGCAGCCAGCGGTTACGGCGCGACCCAGCCGTCAGCCTTTCGCGATCAGCTCGCCGATATCCCCAGCCGACAGGGGTTTGCTGAAATAATTGCCCTGCACCTCGTCACAATTGTTCTTGCGCAGGAAGGCGACCTGGTCTTCCGTTTCGACACCTTCGGCCAGCACCCGAAGGTTCAACTTCTGCCCCAGGGAAATCACGGCGCCAGTGACCGCCTGATCGTTCTCGTCGGTCGCGAGATCGTTGATGAAGGACTTGTCGATCTTCAGCCGCGCCACCGGAAACGTCTTGAGGGCGCTGAGACTGGAATAGCCTGTTCCGAAATCGTCGATCGATATCTGCACGCCGAGCTTTTGCAGTCCGTTCATCGTTGCGACCGCCAGCTCGAAATCCTGCATGATCAGGCTTTCCGTCACTTCGAGCTCGAGATACCTCGCCTCCAGGCCGCTTTCCTTCAACGCGTTGACGACGCGGTCGATCAGGTTCTTCTCCCGGAACTGCCGCGCCGACACGTTGACGCAGACGGTTACGGGCGACAGACCGGCGCGCTGCCAGGCTTTGTTCTGCCGGCAGGCTTCGTGCAGGATCCAGTCGCCGAGCGGCACGATCAGCCCGGTCTCCTCGGCGGTCGGGATGAACATCGCCGGCGAAACCAGGCCTCGCGTCGGGTGGTTCCAGCGCACCAGCGCTTCGACGGCGAAAACCTGCCCCGATCGCAGATCCACCTGTGGCTGATAGTGCAGAGCGAATTCCGACCGGGCGAGCGCGTTTCGCAATTCCTCCTGAAGCAGGAATTTTTCATGTGCAGTTGAGTTGAACTCCGGGGCATAGAACTGGAAATTGTCGCGGCCGAATTCCTTGGCGCGATACATGGCGGCGTCGGCATTGGCCAACAGCGTATCCGGGCTGGTCCCGTCCTTCGGGTAATTTGCGATGCCGATGCTGGCCGTCGTTCTCAGCCGATGCTCTCCGACAAGAACCGGTTCCGCGATCGCATCCCTGATCGTCTGCAGGGTTTCCGAGACCACATCGACATTGGTGGTTTGGTCGAACAGGACGATGACAAATTCGTCGCCGCCAAGCCGCACGACGGTGTCGGTGGCCTTCACGCATCCAACCAAACGGCTGCCGACGGTCTTGAGGAGTTCGTCACCGGCATTGTGGCCAAGCGTATCGTTCACCAGCTTGAAATTGTCGAGATCGATGAACACCACCGTCATCCAGCGATTGTATCGCTGCGCGTAGAGGACCGCCTGGGAAAGCCGATCCTCCAGCAAAGCGCGATTGGGCAGGCCGGTCAGCGCATCATGGTTGGCCATGAAGTGGATCTGGTCTTCCGCCAATTTGCGCTCGATCGCGATGCCGGCAATGTGTGTGGTGAATTCGATCAGGCGGGTCTCGGCATGGGTGGGTTCGCGCACGGTCATCGAATACATGGCAAAGGCGCCCAACACGACGCCCCGATGCGACAGGATCGGGGTTGACCAGCACGAACGATAGCCATGGGGTGCCGCCAGTTCGCGGTAATCGTCCCAAAGCGGATCCTGCAGAATATCGGTAACAATGACCGGTTCCCGCCGGTAGATGGCGGTTCCGCAGGATCCCACCTTGGGACCGATGGCCGCCCCATCGATGGCGCTCGTATAGGCTTTCGCCAGGCCCGGCGCCGCACCGTGACGCAAATGAATGCCGTCCTTGTCGAGCAGCAGGACGGAACCGAATATCCCCTTCAACTGAGCCTCGACGAAGCGCATGAGGCGGTCGAGCACGTCCTCCAGCGGCGCGCTTGTGGCAATCATTTCGAGGATCTGCGCCTGCCCGCTGCGAAGGACATCCGCCTGCTTGCGGGCGGTGATGTCGTGGGCAATGCCAACCAGGCCGAAGATTTCATTTTGGCGATTGCGCAACGGCACCTTCGTCGACGAAAGCCATTTGCCGTTCCCCGACGCATCGACGACAAACTCTTCCGCGTCGATCACTGGTTGTCCGCTCTTGAGCAGGCGCTGCTCGACCAGGCGAAATTTCCGCGCAACTTCCGGGGGGTGGAGATCAAAATCGGTCAATCCGATCATGTCGCTGGTCTTGTTGCGGCCGCTATCGGTCGCAAGGGCGCTGTTGACCACGACGAAACGGCTTTGCGTATCCTTGACCCAGAGATAATCGGGCACCCAGTCGATCAGCGCCTGCAGCGAAATGCGCTCGTCGACGATCTGCCGATTGGCGAGGAGTTCAGTGATGTCCTCATGCGTGGCGATCCAACTGCCATCGGGCATGGGCTGGTTACGGATCTGGATTGTGCGACCATCGACAAGTTTGGCGGTCCAGAGCCGCGAAGCCTTGCCCGAATTGATCGAGCGAGCCGTTGCGAGATAGGTGTCGGCGGCCGTCGCCGCCGTGCCGGCGGTGACGCGGCGTTCGACTATTTCGCTCAGTGTCACGCCAGGCCGCAATTCCTCGGGCGCAATGCGGTAGATTTCCGCATAGCGCCGGTTGCTCAGGATCAGCCGTTCATCGGCATCGAAAAAGCAGATGCCTTGCGAAATATTCTCGATCGCAGTCTCGAAGCGCAGGGTCTGCCCTTCGAGACCCGCAATGGTCGTGCGAAGTTCTCCCTCGAGCGTATCGTAGGAGACATCAGCCAGTCTTGCCAATGCGGCTACGCCCACCGGCCCGCGCGCCCCAACGGATCTTCTGGATAACTTCGTGACCAAACAGACCTCCTCCGGTTTGGCACCTGAAACAAGAAAGGGCCTCTGTCGCGCCAGACGAAAGTCGACTGACAATGTTACAGATGTGCTAATTCAAGATGAACTGTAACGGAATTGGATGCGTCAGCAACCAGATACCAAAGGTGCAAATGTCATTCCAAATCAACTTCCAACGGCTCATTATCGATATTTTTTTGCACACGCGGGTTTTGACGATCATCCGAGCAACAAATCATCAGGGGCAACCAGCTTGCTGCCAGCGACCGGCGCCCGCCTCAATCCATATGCGCGGCAGGAGCGGCCGCGCCGGCCGGAGCGGTCTTCGGCTTGCGCAGCAGGAAGACAAACGGAATGGCAACCAGCGTCATCACCATCAGCAGTTTGAAGTCGTTGACGTAGGAGATCATCATCGCCTGGATGTTGACCATGCGGTCCACCTGCGAAAGTGCCGTCGGATCGCCGCCTGCTGCCGCCGGCGAGGCCGCCCACAAATTGGGGTTGAACGGGTTGATGAAAGCCGACAGTTCGGTGTGATTGACCTGCGTGTTGCGCACCATGAGAACCGTCACCACCGACACGCCGATCGACGAACCGAGATTTCGAACCAGGCTGAACAGGGCCGTGGCGTCGGTGCGGAAGCGCACGTCGAGCGTGGCGAAGGCCACCGTCGACAGCGGCACGAACACCATGCCCATGCCCAGGCCCTGGATGACGCCGGAGCTGAGGATCAGCCAATCGTCCATCTGCGGCGTTAAGGAGTACATGGTGTAGAGCGACTGCGCGGTGAGCAGAAAGCCGATGACGACGAGGATCCGGGCGTCGATCCTGCTCATGAGCCGCCCAACGACAAGCATCGAAATCATCGTGCCGACACCGCGCGGCCCCAGGACGACGCCGATGGTGACGGTCGGATAGCCGAAGATGGTCGACAGCATCGGCGGCAGCAGCGACATCGAGGCCAGGATCAGCACGCCCATGACGAAGATGAAGGCCAGACCGGTGACGAAATTGCGGTCGAGGAAGATCTTGGGGTCGATGAAAGGCCGTTCCGCCGTCAGTGTATGGATGATGAAAACCCAGAAGCCGGTGATCGAAAGTGCAAGCTCGATCCAGATTTCGACCGAGGAAAACCAGTCGACCTCGCCGCCCCGGTCGAGCAGCAGCTGCAGCGCGCCGACGCCGAGCGAAATCATGGCGAAACCGAAGAAATCGAAGCTGCGGATCCGCCTGGCAACGACCGGCAAATAGGCTGCCATGCCGAGGAAGGCGATGATGCCGACCGGCAAATTGATGAAGAACACCCAGCGCCAGTTGAAATTCTCGGTCAGCCAACCGCCCAGCGTCGGACCCAGGATCGGCCCCAGCATGATGCCGGCGCCCCAGATGGCCATCGCCTGGCCGTGGCGTTCCCTGGGGTTGATGTCGAGCAGGAAGGTCTGCGACAGCGGCACGATGGCTGCGCCGAACACGCCCTGCATCAGCCGGAAGAACACTATGCTCTCCAGGCTCCAGGCAATACCGCACAGCATCGAGAACACGGTGAAGCCGACAACTGCCGCCAGGAACAGTTCCTTGCGGCCGAAGCGGTCGGCCAGCCAGCCGGTCACCGGCGTCATGATGGCGGCGGCAACGATGTAGGAGGTCAACACCCAGTTGATGTTGTCGGGCGAGGCGCCGAGGTCGCCGGTCATGGTCGGCAGCGCGACATTGGCGATCGTGGTGTCGAGCGCCTGCATGACCGTCGCCAGCATCAGCGCCACTGTGATCAGGCCGCGATGCGGCACTTCCTTGAAAGTTTCTGGTGTGGTCATCATGCGGAACTTCCGACAGGTAACAAAAACGTGTACACTAGGTTTCCGGGCGGCGAGGCCTTCTCTGGTGAAGAGACCCTCATCGCGGTGGGACGCGATCTATCGATGTGGGGGTTACATCGATCGAAGGTCTCGACACATCAGGCGCTTGCCGCCCGGAAATCCAAGGTCCGAAGGATGGGCGCCGAGATGGTCCAGGTTCTGGGCAGGCCGCGATGCGGCCCGGTCCAATCCACCCCTCGTTCAACCTGCCGTCGGGCCGATCCTGTCATCTCAACTTCACCTCGCCTGCGGCGGGCGTTCTGCCGGGCCGTGATCCTGCTTTTCGAGATCACGGTCCATTCACAGTCTATTGTGCTTCGCCTGCGGTGGCGTGGCCGAAGATAGCGGGGAACCCGCGGGCCACGCCGGTATCCACCGTAACCGACGCGCTCATGCCGGTGCGCAGCGCCATTTTGGCGTCGGCATCGGTCAGTTCCAGGCGCACCGGAATGCGCTGCGTGACCTTGACCCAGTTGCCGGTGGCGTTTTGAGCCGGCAGCAGCGAAAACTCCGCGCCGGTGCCGGCGGCGATCGCCTTGACGGTGGCCTCGAAAGTTCTGCCCGGATAGGTGTCGACGACGATCTCGGCCTTCTGGCCAGGCTTCATGTGGGTAAGCTGGGTTTCCTTGAAATTGGCATCGATCCAGGTGTCGCAGGTCTCGACCAACGCAAACAGCGGCGTGCCGGAACCGACATACTGGCCGACCTTGAACGAGGAGGCCTGGCTGATGACGCCGTCGGCCGGCGCCTTGACCGTGGTCTGCGCCAGATCGTAGGCGGCCTTGTCGCGCGCGGCGAGTGCGGCCATCACCGTCGGATGCTTGTCGGTCTCGATATCGGGATTGCCGGCGAGAGCCGCCTTGGCGCTGATGATGCCTTGCTCGGCAACGGCCAGTTGCTGCCTGGCCTTGTCGA
Organism: Mesorhizobium sp. M0772; assembly: GCF_040320135.1. Classification (NCBI taxonomy): domain Bacteria; kingdom Pseudomonadati; phylum Pseudomonadota; class Alphaproteobacteria; order Hyphomicrobiales; family Phyllobacteriaceae; genus Mesorhizobium; species Mesorhizobium sp. M0772. The sequence goes on from NZ_JAMYPB010000023.1 coordinate 83,099, forward strand.
GATCGTTCTTGGCCTCGTCCAGCGACGATTTGGCGTTGATGCCCTTCTGGGCAAGGTCGGCGGCGCGGTCATACTGCGACTGCGCGTAGTCGACCTGGCTGGCATCGGACTTTTCCTGCGCCAGTGCCTGGCTGTAGGCGGCGCGCAGCTGTTCGATTCCGACGCGTGCGACTGCGACCGCCGCGTCGGCCTGGGCTAACGCGATCCGGTAGGGCTCGGGGTCGATGGCAAACAGCACATCGCCCTGCTTGACCTGCTGATTGTCCGAGATGCCGACCTGAACGATGCGGCCGGCGGTGTCCGAGGCGATCGACACCTTGGCCTGCTGCAAATTGGCGTTCTCGGTTTCCTGATAGCGGCCGCCGGTCACCCAGACATAACCGCCACCAATGGCCACCGCGGCCGGCAGGGCGACCATCAGCAGCAAGCGGCCGAGGCGGCGCTTCTTGACCGGAGCCGGAGGGGGTTGAACCGGGGGAGCCACCGCGACAGGTGCTGCGGCCGGCTGTGCAGGCGCTTCGGCGGCCGGCTTTGCCGGCGTCTCGATCTTGGTTACATTCTCGTCTAGCTTGGCTGCCGCGTTCATGCTGCTGCCCCTTCCGTACTCTTCAAGGACGACGTCTCGCCGTCCGCCAGGTTTTGCACGATGGTGTCCAGCGCCCGGATAAGGACGCGGCGGTCGTCCGGCGAAACGCCGACCAGCGATTCCTCATAAACTTCGCCAGCAAGGCTTTTGACCTCGGCATAGGCCGCGTTCGCCTTGGCTGTCGGGAAGATCATACGCACGCGCCGGTCAGTTGCGTCGGAGCGCCGCTCGATCCAGCCGCCCTCCTCCATCCGGTCGACGAGGCGTGAAACGCTGATCGGCTCGATTTCGAGAAGTTCGGCGAGGCGAGCCTGGGCGACGCCCGCCTCCTTGGCAACGCGAACCAGAAGCCGCCATTGTGCCGAGGAAAGGCCAAGTCCGCTGGCGCGCGCCTCGAAGCGCTTGCGCATAAGGCGCTGCACGTCGTGGATCAAAAAGCCCAATCTATCTATGCCGTCGGAAACCATGAGCGGTATATATTATAAGCGTGCTTACCATTCAAGGCGCCGCATTGCACCAGAGCCGAAAAAGAGGGATGGCAGCCATGCAGATGCGGTCATGGCACAGGCAATGACGGTTGCGGATGACCTCCCGACCGAGACGTGAATTGCCGTCGAGAACGCCGTGAGAAGAAAGGTCGTCTTGCGCGTCCTCGCCACCGGCACACCTAGGCTTTCGGCGGCATTTCGCCGGCGGCGAAGGCATCGAGCCGGCGGTGGTTCCACAGCGCATAGGCAAGGATGGTGCCCGCACCTAGCGCGCCCAGATATTGTCCCAGCGAGCCAGGCCGAGGCCGCCCAGCAACGGCTTTCCACGATGGTGACCTGCCACAGTCGACCAGCGCCCTTCGATTTTACGACAGGCGCAATTTCGATCAAACTGGCCTCGCAAAAAGCCGGCAGCATGGTGTGGCCAAATGCGAGGAGACTCATGAACCCGACCGAGAAAGCGCTGTGGTTTGTCGAGAGCCATCTGCCGGAAGCGATCTCGCTTGAAGATGTCGCGCAAAGCAGCGGCGTCTCGCGCTTTCATGTGACGCGCGCCTTTAGCGCCGCCACCGGCCGTTCGGTGATGGGCTATATGCGCGCGCGCCGGCTGACCGAAGCGGCGCGCAAGCTGGCCTCCGGCGCGCCCGACATCCTCGCGGTCGCGCTCGATGCCGGTTACGCCTCGCACGAAGCCTTCACCCGTGCCTTCCGCGACCAGTTCGGCACGACGCCGGAACTGGTGCGCGCGCAGGGCAGCCTCAGCAATCTCGACCTCGTGGAGCCGATCCTGATGGACCAGTCCTTCCTCGCCTCACTGCCGCCGCCGCGCTTCGAGACCGGCCGTCCCTTCCTCATTGCCGGCCTCGGCGAGCGCTACAGCTGCGAAGCCAGCGCGGCCATTCCGATGCAGTGGCAACGCTTTGGGCCCTATATCGGCAACATCCCGGGCGAGACCGGCGACGTCGCCTATGGCGTCTGCGTCAATGGCGACGATGCCGGCAATTTCGACTATATCGCCGGGGTCGAAGTTTCGGATTTCTCGGACCTGCCGAAGGAGCTTTCGCGGGTGCGGGTGCCGGCGCAGAAATACGCCGTGTTCACCCATGCCGAGCACATCTCCACCATCCGCCGCACCGTCAACACGATCTGGAACAAATGGCTGCCGGCCTCGGGGCACGATATAGCCGACGGCCCCGAATTCGAGCGCTACGGCCCGGAGTTCGATCCGCGCAGCGGCAATGGCGGGCTGGAGATATGGGTCCCGGTGGCCTGAACGCCGCTACAGCTCCAGGTTCCAGTTCTGGCCGACCAGATCCTTGCCGAAGGCGTGATGGCGCTCTTCGTCCACCAGCCTGAAGCCGGCACTCTCGTAGATGTGGCGGGCGGCGGTCAGGATGTCGTTGGTCCACAGGGTCAGCGTCTTGTAGCCCCTGGCACGAGCAAAGCCGATGCACTCCTGAACCAGCCGCTTGCCGATGCCGAGGCCGCGCGCCGATGGTTCGACATAGAGCAGGCGCAGCTTCGCCACCTCGTCGGACTTGCGCACGACGAAGACCGAGCCGACTACCTCCTCTTGCCGCTCGGCAATCCAGCTGCGTTCCCATTCTGGATCGAAGGATTTTACGAAGGCGCCGAGGATTTCGGCGACCAGCGCCTCGTAGGTTTCGTCCCAGCCATAGTCCTGTGCGTAGATCTGTCCTTGGCGGCGCACCACCCAGCCGATGTCGCCGACCTGCAAGGGGCGCAGCATATACGGCACTTTGGACTCCGGGCTGTCGCCCAGGAGTTGCTGCACCGTCTGCATGGCCTTGACCAGCCGGTCCTGTTCGGCAGCAGGAAGCCGCTCCAGCAAGGCCGCGACCTGGTCGTGCGAAGCCCGGTTCAGCGGCGCGAAGGCCTGCCGCCCCACCGGCGTCAGCGTGATCGACGACTGCCGCGCATCCGACGCCAGCGGCGCGCGTGCAATCAGCTGCAGGTGCTCGAACTTCTTCAGGAGCCGGCTGACATAACCGGCGTCGAGGCCGAGATCGCGGATGAGATCGCTGGCGGTCAGGCCATCGCGATGCGCCAGTTCGTAGAGCACCCGCGCCTCGGTCAGCGAGAAGGCGCTTTTCAGCAGGCCTTCGTCGAGCAGACCTATCTGGCGGGTGTAGAAGCGGTTGAAAGCCCGCACCGCGTCGATGCGTTCCTTGCCGGGTTGATGATGGATCGTCATGGGAAGCCTCCTGCCCATCAACGATCGGTCATTTATTTGACTTAGTCAAGTATCGAGGAGATGCTCCCCCGGTCGTGTCTCAGGCGATGGCGCGGCGGCGCCGTGCGATCAGGACGAACAGGCCGAGCAGCACGACGCTGGCCGCAGCACTGGCGGCGGCAAATTCCGGCACCGGCCGAAAATCCTTGCCTTCGATCAGCAGCGATGCCGCGACCGGGCCGATCGCCAGACCGAAAAGCTGGGCCGCCGGCACCAGAAGCACGGCCGTGCGCGTCTCGTCGGCGGTGATCGCCAGCCGGATCTGATAGGGCACGATGAACAGAAGGATGAAGCCCATGATCAAGGCCGCGACCCAGAAAACCGTCAGGCCGGGGCTGCCGGCGAGCACCACGGAACTGGCGACGGCGACCACGCCGATCGCCACGATGGCGAAGCGGTAGTCGATACGCGCCTCGAAGACGGTAGCCGTCATTGCGCCCAGCACCTGCAATGCCAGGCTGGCCGAGACGATCAGGCCGACGCTGCGGCCATCGATGCCGTATTGTGCGCCAAGCGGCTCGAGAAACGCCCAGACCGAGCCGAAGAACATAAAGTAGCAGAAGACGCACAGCAAAGCGGCAAGCGAAGGAACGCTCAGCACATTGCTGAACTGTTCCTCCTTGGGCAGGTCGGCATAGCTATCCGGGACGATGAAGGCGACGGCCACCGAGGCGATGCAGACGACGGCAAGGACGATGAAGCCGCCCGCCGATCCGGCGGCCGGGATGACGTAAAGCGCCAGCAGCAGGGCAAGGGCGCATTGCGCCAGGGTCTGAAGGGTGACGAAGAAGCCACCGATGCGCTCGGCCCGGCGTGAACGGGCGATCAGTTCCGTGGCGACCGCCACCAGCCCACCCTCGGCGAGGCCTGCCACCGCGCGGGCGGCAATCAGCGAGGTCGAGGTCAGCGCATAGGCGGTCGCCCCGTTCGCCAGCGCCAGCAAGAGCAGAAGGACGGCACTTTTCAAGCGCATATTGTGGGCGGACAGCATCATGGCGATGGCCGCCGATCCGATGCCGATGGCGATCATCTCCGCCGTGGCGACCAGCGCGAGTTCGTCACCGCTGACATGCCCTTCGGTGTAGAGCGCGCCGAGAAGCACCGGCTGCAGCCCGAGAATGAGCAGGCCGACCGAGCCGATCCACAATGCCGAGGCGAGTTGCGCCCCAGTGGGGTTGCCGACCAGCCAGTCGCCGTTCCCGGCATCCGCGTTACCAGCAGAAGTCACGGTCGCCTCCCAACGTCCTTGCCTGACGGCAAAAAAACTGACAGTCTGTCAGCATTTAGAAACTGATACTCGATCATATTCGTTTGTCAATCAGTAGCGGGACTTGGCACCAACAAGGCTGGGGATGGTCTTGGCGATCGAATGGTCTGGGCGATCGAGAGGATGGCGGCATGAACGAAGCAGTGCAGATGACGACCGAACCGAGGCGCAGGCCCAAACAGGAGCGCAGCCGCGAGCGCATCGACGCCATCCTGTCGACGACCATGCGGCTGATCGGCGAGAAAGGCATCGACGCCGTCACCATGAAGGAAGTCGGCGCACAGGCCGGCGGGCCGATCGCCACCGTCTATCATTACTTCCCCAACAAGTCGGCGATCCTGGCGATGCTCTACGAGCGATTCTCCGAAGTGAGCCGCGCCCGGCTTGCCGCGATCGTTGCCGACGTCGGCGGGCTGAGCGACGTTATCGCTGCGGCCGACCGGCTGCTCGACGACTACTATGAGCGCGTCGCCGGCGACCCCGCCATTCAGGACCTGCAAAACGCCATCCAGGCTGACAAGGCGCTGAAGAATCTCGACATCGCCGAAACCCGGCGCCAGGCGACGATGTTCTGCGACCATGTCGGCCCCTTTCTCGCGCCAGAGCGACGCAATGAGTTCGGCCGTATGGTTTTCCTGATCTTCCAGCTGGCCGGCGGCGTCGTGCGCATGGCGCTGACCCAGGACCAGGAGGAAAGCCGCCACACCATCGAGGACTACCGGTCGATCATCCATACGCAGTTGGGACTGTTTCTCTAGAGATAGAGCATGATGTCGTCCGAAAACCGCGTCACACTTTTCGGCATCATGCTCCAGGCGCGGAGTTTCGCCTATCGCGCCCGGCGCATGAGGCCCTCGAAGCCGTCGGCCAGATGGGCAGCGCCGGCGGCGAACATCTTCACCAGATTTTTGGGTCGGCCAGGAGTCTTGTTGGCGTCGAGCAGGATGGCCCTGCCCTCGTGCATGACGAAATCGAATTTTCCGTAGTCGAAGCCCAGTTCGCGGCGCCGCTCGCGCATTTCATCGGGAACAGGGACTGGCTCGCGGCGGATCGTTTCGGATGCCTTGACAACGCTGTTCGGCGAGACGTAGCGGGTGCAACGCTCGCGCTCGCCGCAAAACACCCAGAACCGCATCGCGAAGCCATCGGGCTCCCGTTCGGGAATGAACTTTTCCACGACGAGATCGTCGTGCCCGAAGACGCCGTCCGGGACGTCGCCAAGAGACCCGTAGACCTCATAGGGCTGCAGGATCGGCATATCAGGAAAGGGCGGCTGCTTGCCTGCACGTCTGGATCGCCGGTTAAGGAACGTCTCCGGAATGCCCCGATTGTTGAGATTGGTCTTGACGATGACTGGACCTTGCCAGGCGTCGCCGTCCGTCACCAACGCGCCGCTGACCCGTCGCTTCGAGATGTCGGCCGTTGCGAGGTTGAGACAGAATGGAAAGCCCCTGGCATAGTCGAGATAGTCTGCCGGTGTGACCGTCGCATCGACATGCAGTACCGCGATGTCGGCACTGTGCGTCCTGGCCGGGCCTTGCTGGATCCGAACCGAATGGCCACGCCTTTTCAGCTCTTCGAGAACATCGAAAAGCATGTATGGGCTCGACCGACGCAGCAAGAGATTGCGGCCGCTCTGGAACCGATCGTGCTCATGCGTTACGACGACAATTCGTGCCACAGACGGCCTTTTGATCCTAAAGTTTTTCTAATAAGCGACTGTGAGGACCAAAAGCCAGATGTCTCGGACTCTGCAAAGGCAGCATGACAAATCATTGGGACAATTATCACCGTCACTGGAGGCTTCTGGATGCGCCGCTTCGGCCGACACCGGAAACCGTCGGCATATTCGAGCGCGAGCTCGATCTGGCAAATGCCGACGTCCTGCTTCTGGGCGTGACGCCGGAACTCGCCGTGCCCGGCAGATCGATGCTGGCAATCGACCAATCGGCGACCATGATTTCGGGCGTCTGGGCCGGCGACAATGCCTCGCGCAGGGCGATGGCTGGAGATTGGCTGGATCTGCCCGTCGCCGGAGCCAGCACCGAGGCGGTCATTGGCGACGGCTGCCTGTCCGCCGTCGCCTCGAAGTCGGCACGCAATCGCCTGCATGGCGAAATCGCCAGGGTCCTGAAACCTGGCGGGCGTGCCGCGATCCGCGTGTTCGCCGCCCCTGAAACGACCGAGGACCTGGCTGAAATCGAAGCCCAGGTGCTGGCCGGCTCAATCGAGAATTTCCATGCGCTCAAATGGCGGATCGCCATGGCGTGCACCGCGGGCGGCCTGGATTTCGCGATCAAGGTGCAGGCGATCCGCGACACGTTCGACAGACTGTTCCCCGACCGCGAGACGCTCGCCGCGCGGGCGGGATGGAGCATCGCTTCGATCAACACAATCGACGTCTACGCCGGCTCCGACACGAGCTACAGTTTCGCAACGATGGCCGTTCTGGTCAACGAGGCGAAGGGCTGGTTCGATGAAGTGCGCGTCGTGCCGAGTGGCTCCTACCCTCTGGCTGAGCGATGCCCGCTGCTGGTGCTTCGATCGCCGAGGCGTCGCTAGGCTTTCCGATCAGCCCCGGCAGGGCTCAAATTTGAGCGAATTGAGCCCGCCGTTCGCCTTGACTCTCGAAAGCCACGCGCTTATTTCAGCGCGACGTTAGCACTCTCCCCAGGTGAGTGCTAACGCACATCCGGCACCGCCGGATCGAGGAACAGCTCTCACCGTTCTCATTCGAGGAAGAAAAAATGGCAAAGTCGAAGTTCCGCCCGCTTCATGACCGCGTGGTCGTACGCCGGGTCGAATCCGAATCCAAGACCGCCGGCGGGATCATCATCCCGGATACGGCAAAGGAAAAGCCGCAGGAAGG